>NZ_JBEYIS010000090.1:0-20490 GCF_040635975.1 Streptomyces sp. NPDC006798 | reverse complement strand
GGCGATCTCGCCGATCACGAGTGGGCGGGCAGCGCCAAGATCCGGGATGTGCTGACGGGGCTCTTCGGCGGCCTGTCGCTGCCCGGTTTCCCCGATGGATCAGAGCTGCTCGATCACATAGTCCACACAGGCCGTCAGCGCCTGGACGTCCGCCGGGTCGATCGCCGGGAACATCGCCACCCGCAGCTGGTTGCGCCCCAGCTTCCGGTACGGCTCGGTGTCCACGATCCCGTTGGCCCGCAGCGCCTTGGCGACCGCGGCGGCGTCGACCTCGTCCGCGAAGTCGATGGTGCCGATCACCTGGGAGCGCTGTGCCGGGTCCGCGACGAACGGCTCGGCGTACTTGGAGGCCTCCGCCCAGCCGTACAGCGCCCGCGCCGAGGCGGCGGTCCGGCCGGTCGCGAAGTCCAGTCCGCCCTGCCCGTTGAGCCACTTCAGCTGCTCGTTGAGGAGGAAGAGGGTGGAGAGCGCCGGGGTGTTGTACGTCTGGTTCTTCACCGAGTTGTCGATCGCCGTCGGCAGGCTGAAGAACTCCGGCACATGCCGCCCCGAGGCGTGCACCCGGGCCGCGCGCTCCAGCGCCGCCGGGGAGAAGACCGCGATCCACAGGCCGCCGTCGGCGGCGAAGGACTTCTGCGGGGCGAAGTAGTAGACGTCGGACTCGGTGATGTCGACCGGCAGACCGCCCGCGCCCGAGGTGGCGTCCACCAGGACCAGCGCGCCCTCGTCGGCGCCCGCGACCCGGCGGATCGGGGCGGCGACACCGGTGGAGGTCTCGTTGTGGGTCAGGGCGTAGACATCGGCCCCGGCCTCGGCGACCGGCTCCGGGTGGGTGCCCGGGTCGGAGGCGACGATCGTCGGCTCCGCCAGCCACGGCGCGAGCTTGGCCGCCTTGGCGAACTTCGAGGAGAACTCGCCGAACGACAGGTGCTGGGACTTGTTCTCGATCAGTCCGTGGGTCGCGATGTCCCAGAAGGCGGTGGAGCCGCCGTTGCCGAGGATCACCTCGTAGCCCTCGGGGAGCGAGAAGAGGTCGCTTACGCCCTGACGTACCTCGCCGACCAGGTTTTTCACCGGGGCCTGGCGGTGGGAGGTACCGAGCAGCGATGTGCCGGTGGCGGCGAGGGCGGTGACCGCCTCCGTACGCACCTTGGACGGGCCCGCGCCGAAACGGCCGTCGGCGGGCTTGATGTCAGCGGGAATCTGGATCTCAGCCACGTATCGGAGCGTATCGGGTGTCGCGGGGGAGCCGTGCTCCGGTCCGGCGCTTGAGACGGCCGTCCCGGGTTCCGGGCGGCCGCCGCCCGTCCGGAGCGGGCTCAGCCCTGCCGGTGCAGGGAGAGGTCGTAGAGGTGTTCCACCAGGGCGATCAGCACGAACTTGCTGGACGAGTGGTCCCGGGCGTCGAACTCCACCATCGGTACGTCGGCGTCCAGCGCCAGCGCGTGCCGGATCTGGGCATCGGTGTAGAACGGGCCGCCGAAGTCGTTGACGGCCACGATGTACGGCACCCCGTGGTGCTCCAGCCGGTCCAGCGCGTACCAGGCCTCGGGCAGCCGCCGGGTGTCGACCAGGACGACGGCGCCGATGGTCCCGGAGAGCATCCGCTCCCACAGGAACCAGAACCGTTCCTGGCCCGGGGCGCCGAAGAGATAGAGCACCGCGCGTTCGTCGATGGTGATCCGGCCGAAGTCGAAGGCGACCGTCGTGGCGCTCTTGCGGGACGAGATCCGGCTGGGGTCGTCGAGGGTGAGCCCGGCCGGGCTCATGGTCTCCTCCGTGTGCAGCGGGCGGATCTCGCTCACGGAACGCACCATCGTCGTCTTGCCCACGCCGAAGCCGCCCACGACGACGATCTTCAGCGCGTTCTCGGCGGCCCGCAGGGTCTCCGCCGTGGCCTTCTCCCCGGCCTCGGCGGCGGAGTCCGTGGCGGCCCCGGCCTCGGCCGCTGCCGTCTCCTCGGCCGCATCCGTGGCCGTCTCCGTGGCCGTCTCCGGCGACTGCGGCCGGACCGTCCGCGTGGCGCGCGTCATCGGCGGTGTTCGGTGCCGGTCATCGAGTGTGCCTTCCGAGGGGTGGCGGGGGCAGAACTGGAGCCGAGGGTTCCTGATCAAGTGGTGGTCACTATAGGAGAGTTGGCGATCACTTTGGGCTCTCCGTCAAGTGTTTGCCAAGAGTCCAAGGGCCCTAATGGCCGCGGCACCGGCGTTTCCGCCGGGTTTTCGGCCGGTGTGACATGTGCGACGTACCCCCGTGACGGGGGCATGCTGAGACACATGGCTGACGATCGACGTACGGCGGGGGACGGCGAGGAGCGTACGGGGAACGAGGGGCGCACGGACGCGGACAGGGGTGCGCGGCGCCCCGTACGAGCGGGGGAGCGCGCGGACCGGCACGGCCGGGCGCGGACGGAAAGGGGCGGCGGGTCCGGGGCCGGTCGCGGCGATGGCCCCGGCGATCGCGGCGACTCCGGCGGAGACCGGGACCGGGAACGGGACCGTAAGGAGCTGTACGCGGCCCTGCGCGCCGCCCTCCCGCCCGACGCCGTCGACTTCTCCGCCACCGCCCGCGCCCTTACCACCATGGACGCCTCCAACTACCGCCAAGTCCCCCTCGGCACCGTCGCTCCCCGGCACGCCGACGACGTCGCGGCGGCCCTGGAGGTCTGCCGGACCCACGGCGTCCCCGTCGTCCCCCGGGGCGCCGGTACGTCCGTCGCCGGACAGGCCACCGGAACCGGTGTCGTCCTCGACTTCACCCGCCGGATGAACCAGGTCCGCGAGCTGGACCCGGTGACCCGTACCGCCGTCGTCCAGCCCGGCACCGTACTCGACACCCTCCGCGCCGCCGCCCGCCCCCACGGCCTCACCTTCGGCCCCGACCCCTCCACCCACGCCCGCTGCACTCTCGGCGGAATGATCGGCAACAACGCCTGCGGCGCGCACTCGGTGGTCTGGGGCACCACCGCCGACAACGTCCGCGCCCTCTCCGTCCTCCGCTACGACGGCACCCCCCTCCGGCTCGCCCGAGGCTGGCCGCCCGACACCCCCGGATCGCCGCTCGCCGCCGTCCGCGACCTCGTCGACGCCCATCTCGCCCCGCTCAGGACCGGCTACCCCCGGGACCTGCCGCGCCGGATCTCCGGCTACGCCCTCGACGCGCTGCTCCCCGAGCACGGCCCCGACCTCGCCCGCGCCTTCTGCGGCTCCGAAGGCACCCTGGGCGTGCTCACGGAGGCCGAGGTACGGCTGGTCGCGCCGCCCCCGGCCCGCGCCCTGGCCGTACTCGGCTACCCCGACGAGTCGGCCGCCGCCGACGCCGCGCCCGGCCTGCTGCCCCACCGCCCGCTCACCGTCGAGGGCATGGCCGACGACCTCGTACCCCCGAACGCCCGGAGCGGGCTGCCGCGCGGCCGGGCCTGGCTCTTCGCCGAGACCGGCGGCGCCGGCCCCGCCGAGGCCCGCGCCCGGGCCGGCGCCCTGGTCCGGGCGGCCGGGGCGGCCGACGCCCTGGTCGTCACCGACCCGGCCGCCATGCGGGCCCTGTGGCGGATCCGGGAGGACGCCGCCGGGACCGCGACCCGGATCCCCGGCGGCGGCGAGGCATGGCCCGGCTGGGAGGACTGCGCCGTGCCGCCCGCCCGGCTCGGCGGCTATCTCCGCGACTTCCGGGCCCTGCTGACCTCGTACGGGCTGCGCGGCGCGCCCTTCGGCCACTTCGGCGAGGGCTGCGTCCACATCCGGATCGACTTCGACCTGATCACCGAACCGGGGGTACGGGCGTTCCGCCGGTTCTCCGGGGACCTGGCGGACCTGGTGGTCTCGTACGGCGGCTCGCTCTCCGGCGAGCACGGCGACGGCCGGGCCAGGGCCGAACTGCTGCCGAAGATGTACGGCCCCGAACTCGTCGCCCTCTTCGCCCGGTTCAAGGACCTGTGGGACCCGGACGGCGGCCTCAACCCGGGCATCCTGGTCCGGCCCGCGCCCCTCGACACGGACCTGCGCTTCGCCGTACTGCCCCGGCGGCCGGTCGACGTCGCCTTCGGCTACCCCGCTGACGGCGGCGACTTCCGGGCCGCCGTCCGGCGCTGCGTCGGCGTCGCCAAATGCCGCGACACCGAACCCGGCCAGGGCGTCATGTGCCCCTCCTACCGGGCCACCGGCGAGGAGGCCCACTCCACCCGGGGCCGGGCCCGGCTGCTCCACGAAATGCTCGCGGGCGAGGTGATCCGCGACGGCTGGCGGTCCCGGGAGGTCGCCGACGCGCTCGACCTGTGCCTCTCCTGCAAAGGCTGCCGCAGCGACTGCCCGGTCGGCGTCGACATGGCCACGTACAAGGCGGAATTCCTCCACCACCACTACGCCGGGCGGCTCCGGCCCCGCTCCCACTACACGCTCGGCCGCCTCCCCGGCTGGCTGCGGGCCGCCGCCCCGGCGGCACCCCTGCTCAACGCCCTGGCCCGATTCCGCCCCCTGGCGGCCCTCGCCCGGCACGCCGCCGGAATCACCCCGGAACGCCCCCTCCCGGCGCTGGCGACGCGGATGTTCACCCACTGGGCGCGCGGTGCGCTCGGCGGTGGTGGCGGTGGCCGGGCGGCGCTGCTCTGGCCGGACACCTTCACCGAATATCTGACCCCCGAGGTGGGCCGGGCGGCGGTACGCGTCCTGGCGGCGGCCGGATTCCAACTGTCGCTGCCCCCGGGCCGGGTGTGCTGCGGACTGACATACCTCAGTACGGGCCAGCTCACCCGCGCCCGCGCGGTACTGGACCGGACCCTCGACGTCCTGGGGCCGCTGCCCGAGGGCGTCCCCGTCGTCGTCCTGGAACCGAGCTGCGCGGCGGCCCTCCGTACCGACCTCCCGGAACTGCTCCCCGACGATCCGCGAGCGGCCCGCCTCGCGGCCTCGGTCCGCACCTTCGCGGGCGCGCTGGAGGAGTACGCCCCCGACTGGCAGCCGCCCCGCCTCGACCGCCCGGTCACCGGCCAGACCCACTGCCACCACCACGCGGTCCTCGACCCCGCCCCCGACGCCCGCCTCCGCGCCCGCGCCGGACTCACCGGCGACCTGTCGGGCGGCTGCTGCGGCCTGGCGGGCAACTTCGGCTTCGAGCGGGGCCACTACGAGATCTCGGTCACCTGCGCGGAGGACCAACTCCTCCCGGCGGTCCGCGCCACCCCACCCGGCACCCTGCTCCTGGCGGACGGCTACTCCTGCCGCACCCAACTCACCCACCTCACGAACCGCCGCCCGCGCCACCTGGCGGAGATCCTGGCGGAGGGGCTGGAGGGCGCTGCGAACGGCCCGGCGGGCCGCCCCTGAGGAGGGGCGGCCCGCCGGGGTTCGTCGATCAGAGCATTCAGGAATACTTATTGACCATCTTGTAGGCGAGGAAAGTCTCGGTGCCGTCCCCGTTGACCCGGTAGAGGTTCACAAAGACGTGGTTGGCACCGCCCGCCTTGTCGTACGGGGTGGTGAAACCGTAGTTGAGGCCGGTGCCGGGGCCGATGTTGCAGGCGGTCCGCTTGTGCTCGGAGTATCCGCCGCCGGGATTCGGAGTCTCAATCAGAGCCCGGACGCAGCCGTGGGTGTTCGACTTCACATAGCCGTTGGTGAACTGAATCGAGCGGTCGTGGAAGACGACGTTTCCGGTGGTGTACCCCCCGGCGTGCTGAACGCTGTAGGGAACCGTCGTGGACCGCTCGCCCGCCGGGGCCGCCGATGCCGTGCCCGTGGCGAGCCCGAGGGAGAGGGTGGCGGCGGCGACGGATCCGGCGAATGCCTTGGTCAGAGTCTTCATTACCTATTGCCTTTCGGCCTGGGAAACGATTCTTTGGCTGCGCTGGTCCTCGAAACTTGTTCGCGATCTTTCAACCGGAAGCCTAGGGGTCGGGAAAGGCCCGTAGTTGCCTCTGCGTGCGGACTTGATCGGCCTTCCGTGCGCCGCGGCTCAGGGCCGGTGGATCCGGTTGCCGGCGAGCAGCTCACCGGTGGACGCGTCCGCGTTGACGTGGTGGAGGTCGACCGTGAGGTAGGCGGCGCCGCCCCGCCAGTCGGCGGGCATGGTCAGACGGAAAGGCACGCCCACGCCGATGCTGCAGCCGGTCCGCTCCGCCGTTTCGTAGGAGTTGTCGGGACGCGGGATGGAGAGGACGACTCGGACGCACCCCCTGATGTTCGACCGCACATGTGCGTTGGTGATCTCCACCGACCGGTTGTGGAAGGTGACGTCCCCGGTGGTGTAGCCCTGGAAGTGCCGCACGTTCCAGCTCTGTACGGCTGTCCGGTCGTCGGCCGAGGCCGTTCCGGCGGCGCCCCCTGAGAAAAGGGCGACAGCGGCCAATGTGCTCGCGAAGGCTCGGGTCGTAGTCTTCATATCGGCAGCCTAGAAACGGGAAAAGGGCGATAGTTGTCTCTGTGTGCGGGCTTGATGGACCTTCCGCGCGAATACCGACCGCGTCCGCCGGGGAAAAAGGGCAGGGCCGGGCGCGAGTGTTTCGCGACCGGCCCCGAGGGGTGCGGGAGGTAGGGGACTACACCTCCTTGCGGACCTTGTCCGCCTGCATTCCCTTCTGGCCCTGGACGGCTTCGAAGGAGACCCGGTCGGACTCCGCCAGGGACTTGAAGCCGTTCCCCTCGATCGCCCGGAAGTGGACGAACAGGTCAGGCCCGGACTCGGGGGTGATGAACCCGTAGCCCTTCTCGTCGTTGAACCACTTCACGGTGCCGTTCTGGCGCTCGGACAATGTCGTTCCCCCAGTTCAGGAGCTGTCGGTCGGTTTTCGGCGGATCGCCGGAAACGATCATGGCATGGGTGTGCCGGGGCGTCGGGGGAACGGCACGGAACCACCCGTGGAGAGTACGGACGGGCCGCCGGTGTGACGCCGTCACCCCGGCTCGCCCGGTTCACCCGGTTCGCTTTACGCGCTGCCGCCCGTGACCTCCACCGCCAGCGCCACCAGCGCCGGGACCGCCGGATGGGACGGCGGGTCGTGGTGGGTGAGATGGACCGGGACCGGGGGCAGTCCGGGCAGCGGGCGGTAGACCACGTCCGGATGCGGATGGATCTCCGCCGTGGACGCCGTCGACACCCCCGCGCCCCGGCCCGCCGCGATCGCCGCCAGCCAGTCGTCGGTATTGGTGACCGTGATCGTCGTGGCCGGCCGGGCGTCGGCGGGCCACAGATCGGGGGCCGTGGTGCCGGAGACCGTATTCACCAGCAGCGGCGCCGTCACCAGGTCCGCCGGGGTGATCCGGGGCAGCGCCGCCAGCGGGCCGTCCGCCGTCACCGCCGCGACCCGGGGGTCCGAGAACAGCCGGGTCACCACCAGACCCGGTTCGGCGACCGGGCCTCGGACCACCGCCACGTCCACCGCGCCCCGCAGCAGCCCCGCCGTACGGTCGTCGATCCGCAGCAGCTCCAGCGGGGTGCCGGGCTGCTCCCGCTCCCAGCGCCGCAGCAGCCGGGTGGTGTACGGGCCCAGCGCCGACCAGGCGTGGCCGAGCCGCAGCGGCCGGACCGGCCGCCGGGCCGTGTCGACCGCGTCGTCGAACGCGGACACCGCCGACGCCGCCCGCTCCCGGAAGACCCGCCCCTCCGGGGTGAGCGTCGCATGGTGCGTCGAACGGTCCACCAGCCGGACGCCGAGCTGCCGCTCCAGCGTGGCCAGGGACCGGGAGACGGCGGGCTGGGTGATCCCCAGCCGGGCCGCCGCCCTGGTCAGGCTCGACTCCTCCGCGATCGCCAGGAAGCAGCGGAGGTGACGCAGCTCGATGCTCATGCGTCCGGAGCATAATCGCAGCGCATTATGCATTTCACCGGATGAGCGTCGGCCACTAGCGTGAACATGTGGACAGGGTCGCGAACGAGGGAACAGGGGCGGACACCGCCGCCGTCACGACGACGGCCGCCGGGCCTCCCGAGCGCAGTCTGGGGCCCGTCGGGCTCGTCGTCGGGGGCGCGCTCTCCGTCCAGTTCGGGGCGGCCGTCGCCGTGATGCTGATGGACGAGGTCGGCCCCACCGGCGTCGTCACCCTGCGACTGGTGCTCGCCGCCCTGGTGATGCTGGCCGTCTGCCGCCCCCGGCTGCGCGGCTACTCCCGGGCCGACTGGGGCACCGTGGTCGCCTTCGGGCTCGCCATGGGCGGTATGAACATCCTCTTCTACCAGGCCGTCGACCGGATCCCGCTGGGCCCCGCCGTCACCCTGGAAGTCCTCGGGCCCCTCGCGCTCTCCGTCTTCGTCTCCCGGCGGCTGGTCAGTCTCGTCTGGGCCGGTATAGCCCTCCTCGGAGTCTTCCTGCTGAGCGGCATGGTCACCGGCGGCGGCCACGGCGGCGGTACGTCCGGCGGGCTCGACCCGGTCGGTGCCGCGTACGCCCTCGGGGCCGGGGCGATGTGGGCCGCGTACATCGTCTTCAGCGCCCGCACCGGCCGCCGCTTCCCGCAGGCCGACGGGCTCGCCCTGGCCTTCGGCGTCGCCGCCCTGCTCAGCCTGCCGCTCGGGATCGCCGGATCCGGGGAACGGATCGCCGACCCCACGATCATCGGCCTGGGCCTGGCCGTGGCGCTGATGTCCTCCGTACTCCCGTACACCCTCGAACTCCTGGCCCTGCGCCGCCTGCCGGCCTCCACCTTCGCGGTGATGATGACCCTGGAACCGGCGATCGCGTCCCTCGCCGGGTTCCTCGTCCTCAGCCAGGCGCTCTCCCTCACCGACGCGGTCGCCATCGCGCTGGTGATCGCCGCGAGCGTGGGGGTCGTCCGCACCCAGACGGCGACGGCGTCGGCGGCGCCGAGGCGGCCCCGCCGCAAGGGCTCGCGGGGCTCCCCGCGCCTCTGAAGACTTTTCCCGAGCCTCCTCGGGGAGGAGAGCGCCCTTCGGGCGGGATGGGTGGTGTCTCCTCCGGAGGTGTTCCGACCGCGCGCCGTCGGTGGCCGTTCGCGCAGTTCCGCCCCCTATGCCTTCGGCGATGGGGGACCCCCAGCGCCTTGGCTCTCCGCGGTGCCGCCCCGAACTACCCGGGCCCGCGCCCGGCGCCCTGACGTTGTCGGCGGTCTGCGGACCGTCTGTGGCTTGTCGCGCAGTTCCCCGCGCCCCTGGTTCCCCTTCGCGCCGCCCTTGAGAGGAGGCCGTCCCCCTCACCGGGGGGCCCATTCAGGGATGGTGCTGGGGAGAGCGTTTAGGGGCGCGGGGAACTGCGCGACCAGCCGGCCACGGCCCGCGGACCGCGAACAAGATCAGGCTGCCGGGCGCGGCCCGGGTCGTGGCGCTCACCCGCCGGGCGCGGCCCGGATTGTTCAGCTCGCGCCAGGGGCGCGCAGGCCGTCGTAGCCGGAGATGTCGCGCGGATCGCGGACACTCGGACCCACATAGCGGGCCGACGGGCGGACCAGCCGGCCCGTGCGCTTCTGCTCCAGGATGTGCGCCGACCAGCCCGCCGTACGGGCGCAGGTGAACATCGAGGTGAACATGTGCGCGGGGACCTCCGCGAAGTCGAGCACGATCGCGGCCCAGAACTCGACGTTGGTCTCCAGCACCCGGTCGGGGCGGCGGCTGCGCAGCTCCTCCAGCGCCGCCTTCTCCAGCGCCTCGGCGACCTCGTAACGCGGCGCCGCCAGCTCCTTCGCGGTCCGCCGCAGGACCCGGGCCCGGGGGTCCTCGGCCCGGTAGACCCGGTGTCCGAAGCCCATCAGCCGTTCGCCCTTGTCGAGGGCCTGCCGGACATAGGCGGTGGCGTCGCCGGTGCGTTCGATCTCCTCGATCATCCCGAGCACCCGGGACGGCGCGCCCCCGTGCAGCGGCCCGGACATCGCGCCGACGGCACCGGAGAGCGCGGCGGCGACATCGGCGCCGGTGGAGGCGATCACCCGGGCGGTGAACGTGGACGCGTTCATGCCGTGCTCGGCCGCCGAGGTCCAGTACGCGTCGACTGCCCGGACATGGCGGGGGTCGGGCTCGCCGCGCCAGCGGATCATGAAGCGCTCGACCACGGACCGCGCCTTGTCGATCTCGCGTTGCGGCACCATCGGCAGCCCCTGGCCCCGGGCGCTCTGCGCCACGTACGACAGGGCCATCACGGCCGCCCGTGCCAGATCGTCCCTGGCCCGGGCCTCGTCGATGTCCAGCAGCGGCTTGAGTCCCCAGACGGGCGCCAGCATCGCCAGCGCCGACTGGACGTCGACCCGGATGTCCCCGGAGTGCACCGGGATGGGGAAGGGCTCGGCGGAGGGCAGCCCCGGATCGAAGGCGCCGTCGACCAGCAGACCCCAGACATTGCCGAAGGAGACCCGGCCGACCAGGTCCTCGATGTCGACGCCCCGGTAGCGGAGCGCGCCGCCTTCCTTGTCGGGTTCCGCGATCTCCGTCTCGAAGGCGACGACTCCTTCGAGGCCGGGTACGAAGTCGGACATCAGGCGGCTCCTCACGCTCGTGACGCGTCGGCTCGGGCGGGACGCGTACGACGGTTCGTCGTTCATCCCGGTTGATGCCCCGTACGAACACTGGTCATCCGTTCGATACCGGTGCGACGGGGGAGCCGACACGATAGTCGCAGGTGGGAGCGGTGGTCAGCGTGACGACCAGCACCCCGGACGAAGGATTGCGGCCGGTTGCGGAGGGGCACACTCACCCCCACACAGTTGCGCGCTACACAAGATTTTTTCCGTCCGGTACGGGTGCCCGCGCCGTCCCCACGAGCCAAGGCGGCGGACTCCACGGCAGGATTGCCCCCGTGACCGAACCCCGTCCCGAGCCCGACACCACTCCCGTCACCCCGGATCCCGCGGTGATGCGTGAGCAGTACCGCTCCACGCCCCTGCTGGAGGGGGATCTGGCACCGACGCCGATGGAGCAGTTCGCCCGCTGGTTCCACGACGCGGTCGCCGCCGGCCTCCGGGAGCCGAACGCCGTGGTCGTGGCCACCGCCACCCCCGCCGGACGGCCGTCGACCCGGACGGTCCTGCTGAAGGAGTACGACGCCCGGGGCTTCGTCTTCTTCACCAATTACGGCTCCCGCAAGGGCCGGGAGATCGCGGCGAACCCGTATGTGTCCCTGCTCTTTCCCTGGCATCCGATCGCCCGCCAGGTGATCGTGACGGGCACCGCCGCCCGGATCGGCCGGGAGGAGACGGCGGCGTACTTCCGTACCCGCCCGCACGGCTCCCGGCTGGGCGCCTGGGCGAGCCCGCAGTCGTCGGTGATCGGCTCCCGGGACGAGCTGCACCAGGCCTTCGAGGAGCTGGCCGAGCGCTATCCGGCGGGGGAACCGGTCCCGGTGCCGCCGGAGTGGGGCGGGATCCGGGTCGTACCGGACTCCGTCGAGTTCTGGCAGGGCCACGAGAACCGGCTCCACGACCGGCTGCGGTACGCCTACGAGAAGGAACGCCCGGCGGACGCGGCGGGCGGCGCGGCGGAGGGCCACTGGCGGGTCGAGCGCCTGGCGCCCTGAGCGGCGGGGCGGGACTGGGCTGGGCGGGCACCGCAACGCAGAAACCCGCGAGCTCGGGTTCCTCCTCGCGGAGGAGCCGGCCGGACGTACCGGCGAGCTCGCGGGTCGGTGACTGCTTGGGATTGCGGCAGGTGGCCTGTCGAGAGGCACTGCCAAGAGGCACAAGTGCGACAGCAGGCCGTTTAGCCCGCAGTCACCTCACGCGTCCGGTATGCATACATTCTCCGAACCACCTCCTCTCTCGTGTACGACCCACCCTAGGAACGCCCCGCGACGGGCACAACCGATTAATCGCGGGGTCCCGTCCTCAGCCGTGGCGGTAGAAGATCCGCTCCCGGTTCTCGGTCATCACCCGGCCGTTCCACTCGTGGCCGCCGTCCACGTTCCCCGAGCGCAGCAACGGCGGCTCCACCCCCCGCTCGGCCAGGTTCTCGGCGGCGGCGGCCATCATGGCCTGCATCAGGGCGCTGGTGACCACGGTGGACGCGGGCGAGAAGGGCGCCTCGATCGCGTCATGGGTGAGGACCGTGTCCCCGATGGCGATCTTCGAGTCGAGTACGACGTCGCAGTGGTCCTTCAGGAACGAGCCCGACACATGCCGGGACCTGGTCTCCTCCGCGTACGCCACCGAGGTCACCCCGATCACCTTCAGCCCCAGCGCGCGGGCGTTCACCGCCATCTCCACGGGCAGCGCGTTCCGCCCGGAGAGGGAGATGATCACCAGGACGTCGCCGGACTTCGCCGGGGAGGTGTCGAGTACGGCCCCGGCCAGGCCCTCGACCCGCTCCAGCGCCGAACCGAGCGTCGCCGGGATCACGTCCACCCCGACCACCCCCGGCACGGCCAGCAGATTCATCACCGCGAAGCCGCCGGCCCGGTAGACGACGTCCTGGGCGGCGAGGGAGGAATGCCCGGCGCCGAAGGCGAAGAGCCGGCCACCGGCCGCGACGGTGTCGGCGATCGCCGCGCCCGCCGCGGTGATGTTCTCCGACTCCTCGTTCCGTACGCGTGCCAGCAGATCGATCGCCGCGTCGAAGAACCGACCGGCCAGCTTGCTCTCGCTCATCGCCGAGCCCTTTCGGGAGAAAGTCCGGGAAATTCGGCGGCCTGAGCCGGACACGACATGCCGCGCCCGGGAACCTGCCACCTGGGAAAGCACCGGGAAATACCCCGGGCCGCGGATCACGGTGCGGTCTAAACCATTCCGCTGTCAATACGCTCTCACCGGTGCGGTGCGCGGGTTGTGAGGCGGTTCCGCACGGGTCCTGTGTCCCCGGCGGCGGCGCGTACGACATCCTCCCGTAGCCTTCCCCCAACCTTCCCGCGCCCCGTCCCGAGGCGCGTTCCGCGGTCCGTCCGCCCCCGTCCCGGGAGCGGGCGCGCCCGTATCACGCCTGGTGGTGCGCCTGTACCCCGGTATCCCGGGCAGTGGCTTTCACGGGTGCGGCACGGTTGTCGGTGGGATGCGTAAGAATTGAGTCCGGGGCCGCACCGCACGATTCTTCGAGGGGCACGTATGTCCGGTTTGATCGACACAACGGAGATGTACCTCCGCACCATCCTCGAGCTGGAAGAGGAAGGTGTGGTTCCTATGCGCGCCCGCATCGCCGAGCGGCTCGACCAGAGCGGCCCGACGGTCAGCCAGACCGTCGCCCGAATGGAGCGCGACGGACTGGTGACGGTCGCCGGTGACCGCCATCTGGAACTCACCGAGGAAGGCCGGCGCCTCGCGACCCGGGTGATGCGCAAGCACCGGCTCGCGGAATGCCTCCTCGTCGACGTCATCGGCCTGGAATGGGAACAGGTCCACGCCGAGGCGTGCCGCTGGGAGCACGTGATGAGCGAGGCCGTGGAGCGCCGCGTCCTGGAGCTGCTGCGCCACCCCACGGAATCCCCCTACGGCAACCCCATCCCCGGCCTGGAAGAACTCGGCGAGAAGACCGAGGCCGACCCCTTCCTCGACGCGGGCATGGTCTCCCTCGCCGACCTCGACCCGGGCGCCGAGGGCAAGACCGTCGTCGTCCGCCGGATCGGCGAGCCCATCCAGACCGACGCCCAGCTCATGTACACCCTCCGCCGCGCGGGCGTCCAGCCCGGCTCGGTGGTCAGCGTCACCGAGTCGGCGGGCGGAGTCCTGGTCGGCAGCGGCGGCGAGGCGGCGGAACTCGAATCGGACGTCGCGTCCCACGTCTTCGTCGCGAAGCGCTGAGTCGCCTCCCGCGGGGTCGCCTCCCGCTGCGGGACAGGGTGATCCGGAGCCCCTCGCGTGGGGCCCGTCTGCTGCGGGACAGGGTGCGTGGGGGCACGCACCCTGTCCGCGACGCGGCGGGTGCTTTTCGGCGATGGGGGCCCGCCTCGGCCCTCTGGGCGGGGGCCACGCCACCCGCCCAGCCGGGCGAGCGTTGTCGGGCGACTGCGGGCAGTCGTGGGCTGGTCGCGCGGTTCCGCCCCCTGTGCCTTCGGCGATGGGGGGACCCCCAGCGCTTCGGCCCTCCTGGGCATCGCCCCGAACGACCCGGGCCGCGCCCGGCGGCCTGAGCGTGTTCGCGGTCTGCGGACCGCCTGTGGCTGTTCGCGCAGTTCCCCGCGCCCCTGGGTTGCTCTCCTCGCCGCCCTTGCGATGAGGGCGGCCTCCGGGGGACGAAGCCCTTGGGAGGGCGGGGAGCGGGGGAGCTAGGGGCGCGGGGAACTGCGCGACAAGCCAGCCACCGGGCAGCAGGTGGACCGACGAACCCCAGGTGGCAATCCCCCTCCCCGGGACGGGCTCCAGCCCCAGGAGGCAGGTGCGGTCGGCGTGGTCGGGGGGTGCGGGGTCGCCCCCTGGGGTCCCCCAAAGGCAGCTTTGGGGGAGGACGGCGTAAAAGAAACGGGTCTTCTGAAGAAGACCTCCACTTCCGCCGTCCGTGAGGAGGTGAGCCCGGAGGCCACCGACCCTCCCGACGCCGCACAAGACCGCCCGCATACCGCTGGAGCAACGGTCACGTCTTCAACAGCTGTCGTCTGCCACGAGACCGTCAGTTGTCCTGTCACGTCAGGTGTCAGTGGCGCGTACGGAGTGGGGGCGGGAGTGTCGGGGGGCAGGGTGCGCCGCGTCGACGATGCCCGTGCGGGTGATAGGCCAGGTCCCGGCCGGCCCCCGGGCCGCCAGCGGGCAAGGCGTCCGCCGCGGCGTGACGGCACCGGCCCGCACCCAGCAGCGAGAGGCCGCCGCCGCACCATCTGACAGCCGGGCTGCGGTTGGGGCCGGCCACGGTGGAGACGACGTTGCCCGGGACGCAGAGGTGTCCCGGGCGGCACGTGCCTGAGCCGGCCGCGAAGTCGTTTGGGCGGTTGCCGGTCTTCGCTGTCTCAGTCCGAAGCCGGCGGAGCCGATGATTCGGCGGCACGGCGGTATTCGGCATTGATGCGCTGGGCTTCTTCGAGCTGGTCTTCGAGGATGATGATGCGACAGGCGGCCTCGATCGGGGTCCCGTGGTCGACGAGCTCCCGGGCCCGGGCTGCGATGCGCAGTTGGTAGCGGGAGTAGCGGCGGTGACCGCCCGCGGAGCGGAGCGGAGTGATCAGGCGGGCTTCGCCGATGGCTCGCAGGAAGCCCTGGGTCGTGCCGAGCATCTCGGCGGCCCGGCCCATGGTGTAGGCGGGGTAGTCGTCGTCATCGAGACGGCCGAAGCTGTCGTCTGCTGTCATTGCACCTCTCTGTGGAACACGCTTGAGGGGCCCTGGTGTCGTGTGACACCAGGGCCCCGAAGGAACTGCTACACCATCTGCCGGCCCTGGTACTGCGCCGGCGTTCTGTTTCCGCTGGCCCGACAGGGCTGCTGTCGGGGTCGCGGGGATCGCGGTTGCCTGACCGGAGACCACCTCACTATCGATGTCCTGCGGTACCCGGGCTCAAGACTTCCGCCCGGGCGATCCTGATGGGCGCCTGGCTCCTCCGTTCTTCCTCGGTGATCAACTGCGTACTGCTGGTACTGCGTACTGCTCAGCGGCCTGTGACAGCGCCGCCGTTCGGCAGTCGGCCCCGTCGCGCATCTGCTCCGGCTTGGAACCCCACTGCCGAACCTCCCGGTGCGCGCGTCCGCAGCCGACGCCTTCACCGAGGTACTGCTCACTGAGCCTCACTGCTGGGTACTGCGTCAACTGCGGTACTGCTCACGGCGGCCCCTGATCACTGCGGGCCACCCGGTCCGGCCGCCAGTCCCGTCGCCGTCCTGTAAAAACCCTGGCTTCGAAACTCCGCCACCGCACCGTCCTGCCAACTGCGACTGCGGATGCTGATGCCTGGTAGTTCGTCTCTACCGGGCTCTGCTGACTTCCTTGGCTACGAGAGAAACCATAACCAGACCGCCAGCCAATGTCTACTCCAGGCAGCATAGATTTTCGTGTCTTCAGTGATGAGGTAATCGAACTCGAACGGCGATGGCACCGCGGTTCGCGGCTCACCGGCCCCCGACCCAGGGGTCGAACATCCTGGACCGGCGGGTGGTCGTTGTTCGGCTCGGGGGGCTGATCATCGAAGAGGCCCGCCGATGGGGCGGATGGCGGTGGTCTCGATGCTGGTCTCCGGGGTGGGCGGCGTGTCGCGGGCAGCGCGCAGCAGCTTGTCGTTGACGACCGAAGGCCGGCCGCCGACGCGGCCGCGGGCCCTCGCTGCGGCCAGGCCCTCGTCGGTGCCCTGCGCGATCAGCTCCCGGACGAACTCCGCGAGGGCGGCGAAGACGCGGAAGATGAGCCGGCCGCCGGGGGTGAGGGTGTCGAGCTTCTCGTGCGGCCAGGTGAAGCCGATCCCGCGCGTACGTTCGGGCGTCGGTCGCCCGGGAGCGCGAGGCCAAGCGTCCCGCCCGGCACAGGCGACCCGAGAACAAAAGCCCCGGGGCCAGGAACCCCGCAGCGGGGGGCGCCCCACACCAGGAGCCCCACGGGGGGAGGCGACCTGCCGTAGGTTGACGGGTATGTCGACACCGCCGCCTCCGCATCCGCCGTCTCCGCAGCCCGAGCCAGAGCCCGAGCCGCAGGGCGGCCACGGCCAGTACGAGCAGTACGGCCAGTACGGTCAGGGCCAGTACGGCCAGGGCTACCCGGGCCAGGCCCAGGGCCAAGGCCAGGGCCAGTACGGCGACCCGTACGGCCAGCAGCCGCAGCCGCCGCAGCAACCGCCCTACCGGGACCCCTACGCCGCCCCGTACCCCCCGCAGGCCCCGCCCGGCCAGGGCTACGGCGCCCCGCAGGGCACCCCGCACCCGCAGAGCCCGCCCGGTCAGGGCTACGGCGCTCCGCCGTCGTACGGCTATCCGCCGCAGCCCGACCAGACGCACCCGATACCCACCCCGCCCTCGTTCGGCGCCCCGCAGGGCGGTCCGGGAGGTCCCGGCGGCTGGGGTGGACCGCCCCACCAGGCGCCGCCTCCGGGCGCCGCCCCCACGCCGCCCCCGAAGGGCCGGAGGACCGCCGGGACGATCCTGATCGCCACCGGGGTGATCGCGGGTCTGCTGGTGCTCTCCTGGCTCGGCAACGACTACTTCAGCGATGACGACAAGGACTCGAAGTCGGACACCTCGTCCAGTTCGGGTTCCTCTTCCGGCTCGTCCTCCGGGTCCGGGTCCGGCTCCGGTTCCGGCGGCGGTGGTTCGGAGGGGAAGACCGACGACTTCCCGAAGGCCGAGTTCAAGCTCACCATGCCGCCGACCCTGGTGGACGGGAAGTACAAGTTCACCAATGACATGTCCGAGCTGGGCAGGAAGGCCATCGAGGCCGAGGACCCGCTGATCCGGAACGCCAGGGCCGTCGTCGCCGAGTACAGCGCCGTGGGTGGTCCGCAGAACGGCGCGCTGATCGTGTCGGGGCTCTACGGCCAGATCAAGCAGCCCGATCTGGCCCGTAAGGCGATGCTCCGGGGCAGCGCTTCGGAGAAGAACTCCCGGCTCGCGGTGCCTCCGAAGGACTTCAATCCGGCCGGTTCCGATGTGACGATCAGCTGCCAGGTCATCGTGGCCACCTCGGCCAACATCAAGGTGACGACTCCGGCGTGTGCCTGGGCGGACGGCAATACGGGCGCGACGGTCGCCATCGTGGACCCGAAGGCGATCACGATCGCACCGACGGAGGTCGACCTGGCGCAGGCGGCGGAGACGACGGCGAAGATCCGTAAGGAGATGCGGAAGCCGGTCGCACCGTAACGCGCTGACCGCCGCCCGGCCCCTGCCCGGCGCGGTTCACGCGGCGGCGTCGAACATCGCTCCCCGCCCCGCCCCGGGGCGACGGTTTCCCGTCGAAGCGCTGTGGCTGAAGGAACGTACCGCCTGAGCGTCACCGCAGGTGGGGCGGTTGTTCCAGTACGGACCAGTCAAGATCGTCCGGATACTGGAACGTGTCCGCGTGCCCGTCGCACCCCCCGCGAGCTGCCCGAACGACCATTCGGTCACCTCTTTCGGGGGACGCCCGACCGGAAACGGGCGGCGCACATGCGATTACCATACGCATACGCAAGACTCCCGTCCGCAGTCGCGTCACGCACCACACCCTCGGCGCGACCTCGATGCGAAGGAGTCCTCCAGCCATGCGTCAACTGCCTCTGCGGAGTACGTTCGTCACGGCCGCCGCGCTACTGCTGGGCGTCGGCGGCACCGTGCTGAGTACGGCGGTCGCCCAGCCCGTCGACCGGCCGACCGTCGACCGGCCCGCCGTCGACCGGTCCACCGACAGCCGGGCGCTGTACGCGCCCTCGGCCCTCGTCCTCACCGTCGGCGAGGGCGAGCACCCGGCGGCCACGGTCGCCGAACGCGCCGTCACCCTCTCCTGCGCCCCGCGCGCCACCGGCACCCACCCCGCGCCCGAGGACGCCTGCCGCGAGCTGGAGGCGGCCGGGGGCGACCCCGAAGCCCTGCCGTCGGCGCTGCCGCAGACGCTCTGCACCCGCGAGTACGCCCCCGTGACGGTGACCGCCGACGGCGTCTGGCGGGGCGAGCGGATCGCCTGGTCCGGTACGTACAACAACGGCTGCGAGATGGCGGCGACGCTGGGCGTGGTGTTCTCGTTCTGACGCGAAGGGGGCGACGGGGGCGTAGGGGTGGGCGTACGGGCGCCCTACGCCCCCTCGCCCGCCTCGTCCAACTCGTCCAGGAACGGCCCGATCGCGGCGTGCCAGCGGGCCGGGTGGTCGTAATGCACGAGATGGCCCGCGTCGGGGACCTCCGCATAGGCGCCCCGGGGCAGGACCCGGACCATCTCCTGCGCCTCCGCCCGGCCCAGCTCGCCGTCCGGGCCGCGCACGACGAGCGTCGGACAGCGGACCCGGGCCAGCTCGTCCCAGTGCGCGTCGTGGACGAAGGACTCCCGGACCTTCAGCATCTGGCGGCGGGAGAACACCGGGCGCCAGCCGTCGGCGCGTTCCGCCATCACCTCGGCGTAGAAGTCGCCGCGCGCGGGGTTGGGGCGCTCCACCCATGGATCGTCCTCGCCGAACCATTTCCGTACGTCCGCGAGCGTCGCGAACGGCACCGGCCAGGCACGGAACCACTCCTCCCACTCCCGCTGGGAGGCGGCGCCCGGCGGCGCGGCCCGCATATCGCAGACGATCAGCGCGCGGACCAGGTCCGGACGCTCGGCGGCCAGCCGCCAGGCCGTGAGCGCGCCCATGGCGTGACCGATCACGATCGCCGGGCCCAGCTCCAGGCCCTCCACGGCGGCCTCGGCGTCGGCGACGAACGCCTCCCGGGTGAACGGGCCGTCGGCCGGTTTGTCGCTGCGGCCGTGGCCGCGCTGGTCGAGGGCGACGGCGCGGTAGCGGTCGGAGAGCCAGCGCGCGGTGGCCGCCCAGTGGGAGGCGCGGCCCATCAGCCCGTGGAGCAGGAGTACGCCGGGGGCGGCGGCGCCCTGGGGCTTGGGCGGATCCGCGTACTCCCAGGCGGCCAGGCGCGTGCCCGCCGTTCCGGTCACGTCGATACGGCGCACCATGTGTCCGGCACCCCCTTCTGTCGCCTGTCGCCCGTCGTGTTCACCCGTACGCGATACGCTCAGCCTATCGGAGTTATCGAACTCCTATTCGAATGCGGCCCCCTGCCCGGCTGACGGCGGACAACACCCCACCTTCGAGTGACCACGCCCCAGGGTTGGCGGCGTCCGGCTCGGGGAGATCTTTTGCGGGAGGCGGGCCGCTCGGGGAAGACGGTCCGACGGGAATGACCCTGAGAGCTCGGGGCTCCGGGTCAGCACAGGGGAGGAAGGGCCCCGGCATCCGTGGATGCCGGGGCCCGCTCTTCGCTCCCTCCGAGCCGCGCCGGTGCCGCCCCCGGGGGCCGAAACGGTGAACCCACCCAGAGCGGCGCGGGGCGCATCGAAGGGCGAACGGCGCACGGGGAGCGTGCTGGTCGTGCGAGGGGCGCATCGGCCTGTTCCCTCCACGGCGGCGGTGAGTCATATGCCTCATGCACAGCGTGACACGCGGGGCACCCGGGCGCGGGCGCTTTCCGGGGTTCCTGGCGCGGGGGCGCCTCCCGCGTAGTCGCCTCCCGCTGTGGGGTTCCTGGTCCCCGGGCCCCCGGAGTGGGGGTTGCCTGTGCCAGGCGGGTCGCTTGGCCTCGCGCCCCCGGGCACCGGGTGTGGGTTGCCTGTGGCCAGGCGGGGTCGTTCGCGCCTCAGGCGCCGGCGGGGCTGTGGAGGATGTGCCGTTGCTCCGGCGGTATGCGGGCGGTCTTGTTCTGTGGCGGGAGGGTCGGTGGCCTCCGGGCTCACCTCCTCACGGACGGCGGAAGTGAGGGTCAAGTCTGGAAGACCCGGTCTTCTCCGCCGCCCTCCCCCAAAGCTGCCTTTGGGGGGACCCCCAGGGGGCGACCCTGCACCCCCCGACCACGCCGACTGGTCATGCGTCTTTGTGCTGGAGCCCGTCCCGGGGAGGGGAGGGTGCCACTTGGTGTCGGTGGTCCACCCGCTGGCCGGAGGCTGGCTGGTCGCGCAGTTCCCCGCGCCCCTGAACGCTCTCCCGCTCCCCGCTCTCCCAAGGGCTTCGTCCCTGGAGGGCGGTCCCTTTCCAAGGGCGGCGAGGA
>NZ_JBEYIS010000089.1:0-20807 GCF_040635975.1 Streptomyces sp. NPDC006798 | reverse complement strand
GACCTCGCCAGGCGTCGGAGTCCACCCCGTAGCGGTGGCCCATGCCGTCGACGTCGCTGTAGTACGTATAGACGAGGGAGCGGTCCCCGGCGGCCGGGGCCGTCGCCGTACCGGAACACCGGCGGCCCGTCCCCCGGTCCGCCCCCGGCCCGGCGAAAACGCGTTGCGGCGGCCGGGTCCGGCGGCCCAGAGTGAGGACATGACCGCCTTTGCCGTGCGCCCCGCGCTGCCCGAGGACGCGGAAGCCATCTGTGCTCTGCTGAACGCCGTCGATGTGATCGAGATCGGTCGGCCCGAGACCGATCTCGTCTCCGTGCGGGCCGATCTCGACCACCCCGAGGCCGATCTGCCGAACAACTCCTGGGTCGGCTTCCACGGCGACGAACTGGTGGTCTACGGACTGCTCTGGGACGACTCGGGCGCCGACCGTATCGATATGGACCAGTACGTCCTCCCGGCGCACCAGGAGGCCGCCGCCGTGGTGCTGGGGATGATGGAGGAGCGGGCCCGGGCCAAGGCCGCCGCGAACGGCGCCGACCGGGCCGTGCTCCACCTCCATCTGAACATCGAGCCGACGCTCGACACCACCCTGCTGACCGGTCGCGGCTGGCGGGTCGTACGCCGGTATCACGTCCTGACCCGGCCGCTGGACGCCGCGGCCGACCAGGTGCCCGCCCCGCCGCCCGGGGTGACCCTGCGGACCGTACGGGACGAGGCCGACCAGCGGCTGGCCCACGCCCTGCTCCAGGAGTCCTTCGCCGACCACTTCGACTTCCAGCCCAAGTCGTACGAGAAATGGCTCGCCGACCTCGGTGAGCTGATCGACTGGGACCTGGTGTGGATCGCGAGCGCCGAGGGCGAGGGCGATGTCGCCGCGATGGTCACCAGCAACCACCGGGCGGCCCACGGCTGGATCAACGCCCTGGGCGTGCTGGAGCGGGGCCGCCGCCGGGGTCTGGGCGGCTTTCTGCTGAGCCATGCCTTCGGGGTCTACGCCGGCCTCGGCCGCGATGTGATCGGCCTCGGGGTGGACACCGCCAACGCGACCGGCGCGCCCCGGCTCTACGAGGCCCATGACATGTCCCGGCACTACGCGGTCGACACCTGGGAGGTCGACCTTCCGGTCGTACCGGCCCCGGTGGCGGGCGCTCCGGCGGGCGTGGGCGCTCCGACCCCGTAGCCGGGCCGGTGCCGTAGCCACGGGCCGCGGCGGGGGCCGCGGCGGGTCGGGGACGGTCCGCGGGCGGGCCGCCGTCCGGAGCGGCCCGGCCCCGGTGGCGGGACGGGAAGTCCCCCGTTGGGGTGAGTAAACAGGTGCATTACCCCATTTGCGGGGATATTCGGTCCTGAGCGGGAGTCGGCCGGCTCAGGACCGAGGAGGCACCGGATGCGGGGAGCCACGCACGCCCTCAAGGCCGCGGGCGGAGCCCTCGCCGTCGTCCTGGCGGCGACCGCCCTCACCGCGTGCGGCGGGGGAGCCTCCACCGGAGGCAGCGGCCCGGACGGCATCGTCAGCTCTTCCTGGGGCGACCCCCAGAACCCGCTGGAGCCCGCCAACACCAACGAGGTCCAGGGCGGCAAGGTCCTCGACATGCTCTTCCGGGGGCTCAAGCGGTACGACCCCAGGACCGGCGAGGCGCTGAACATGCTCGCCGAGCGGATCGACACCACCGACTCGGTCAACTTCGCCGTCACCGTCGAGGACGGCTGGACCTTCAGCAACGGCGAGAAGGTCACCGCCCGCTCCTTCGTCGACGCCTGGAACTACGGCGCCTACCTCAAGAACAGCCAGAAGAACGCGTACTTCTTCGGCTATATCGAGGGATACGACCGGACCCATCCCGAGAGCGGCGAACCCACCGCCACCACCCTCTCCGGCCTGAAGGTCACCGGCGAGCTGACCTTCACCGTGAAGCTCAGCCAGAAGTTCTCCACCTGGCCCGACACCCTCGGCTACGCCGCCTTCGCGCCCCTGCCCAGGGTCTTCTTCGACGACCACGCCGACTGGCTCGCCAAACCCGTCGGCAACGGCCCGTACGCCGTCCACGCCTATGTCCGCGGCTCCCAGATGTCCCTCCGCCGCTGGGACGGCTACCCCGGCCCCGACCGGGCCCTCAACGGCGGTGTCGACCTGCGGGTCTACACCGACAACAACACGGCCTACACCGACCTCGTCGCCGGAAACCTCGACCTCGTCGACGACGTCCCCGCCTCGCAGCTCAGAAATGTGAAGAAGGACCTCGGCGACCGCTACATCAACACCCCGGCGGGCATCATCCAGACCCTCGGCTTCCCCTTCTACGACCGCCGCTGGAACACCCCGGACGGGAACAAACTCCGGACCGGGATCTCCAAGGCGATCAACCGGGACTCCATCACCACCCGGATCTTCCGTAACACCAGAACCTCCGCCAAGGACTGGACGTCCCCCGTCCTCGGGGTCGAAGGCGGCTTCGACGAGACCCTCTGCGGCGACGCCTGCGTCTACGACCCGGCCCGCGCCCGCCAGCTCGTCGAGGAGGGCGGCGGCATCCCCGGCGGCACCATGAAGATCTCGTACAACTCCGACACCGGCTCCCACAAGGAGTGGGTCGACGCCGTCTGCAACAGCATCAACAACGCCCTGCGGAACGACCGCGCCTGTGTCGGCAACCCCATCGGCACCTTCGCCGACTTCCGCAACCAGGTCACCCAGTCCAAGATGAGCGGCCCCTTCCGGGCCGGCTGGCAGATGGACTACCCCCTGATCCAGAACTTCCTCCAGCCGCTCTACTACACCGGCGCCTCCTCCAACGACGGCAAGTGGAGCAACGAGACCTTCGACTCGCTGGTGGACCGCGCCAACGCCGAATCCGACACCGCGACCGCCGTCCGCACCTTCCAGCAGGCGGAGGAAGTGGTACGGGACGAGATGGCGGCCATCCCCCTCTGGTACCAGAACGGCAGCGCCGGATACGCGCCCCGCATCTCGAACGTCGCCCTCAACCCCTTCAGTGTCCCGGTCTACAACGAGATCAAGGTCGCCTGACGGCCGCCTTCGGGAGCCCCCCCATGGGACGTTATGTGATCCGGCGTCTGCTCCAGATGATCCCGGTCTTCTTCGGCGCCACCCTGCTGATCTTCCTGATGGTCAATGTGATGGGCGACCCCATCGCCGGACTCTGCGGACAGATCCAGTGCGATCCCGCCACCACCGCTCAGCTCCGCGCCGAGTACGGCCTCGACAAGCCCCTGTGGCAGCAGTACCTCGGCTATATGGGCGACGTCTTCCGGGGCGACTTCGGCACCGCCTTCAACGGGCAGCCCGTCACCGAGCTGATGGCCGCCGCCTTCCCCGTCACCATCCGGCTCACCCTGGTCGCCATCTGCTTCGAGATCGTCATCGGCATCACCCTCGGCGTCCTCACCGGACTGCGCCGCGGCCGCCCCGTCGACACCGGCGTCCTGCTGCTCACCCTGGTCGTGATCTCCGTCCCCACCTTCGTCACCGGACTGCTGCTCCAGCTCCTCCTCGGCGTCGAATGGGGCATCATCAAACCCGCCGTCTCACCCGCCGCCCCCCTCGACGAACTGATCGTCCCCGGCCTGGTGCTCGCCTCTGTCTCCCTGGCGTACGTCACCCGCCTCACCCGGACCTCGATCGCCGAGAACGCCCGCGCCGACTACGTCCGCACCGCCCGCGCCAAGGGCCTGCCGCGCCGCCGGGTGGTCACCCGCCATCTGCTGCGCAACTCCCTGATCCCCGTCGTCACCTTCATCGGCACCGACATCGGCGCGCTGATGGGCGGCGCCATCGTCACCGAGCGGATCTTCAACATCCACGGCGTCGGCTACCAGCTCTACCAGGGCATCGTCCGCCAGAACACCCAGACCGTCGTCGGCTTCGTGACCGTCCTGGTCCTGGTCTTCCTGCTGGCCAATCTGCTCGTCGACCTCCTGTACGCCGTACTCGACCCGAGGATCCGCTATGCCTGAGCCGCAGTACGACCCCGACGGCGTCGCCGACGCGGCCATCGCGCCCACCGGCGCGGGCGGCACCATGGACCTCGCCACCGCCGAGGGCGCCACCCTGGAGAAGCCGCCCGAAGGACCGCCCGGCGGCACCGGACCGGCCGCCAAGCCCCGCAGCCTCCGCTCCGACGCCTGGCGCGATCTGCGCCGCAACCCCGTCTTCATCGTCTCCGGCCTGATCATCCTCTTCCTGGTGGTGATCGCGATCTGGCCGCAGTCCATCGCCTCCGGCAACCCGCTCGACTGCGATCTCGCCAAATCGCAGGAGGGCTCCCAGCCGGGCCACCCCTTCGGCTTCGACGGCCAGGGCTGCGACGTCTACACCCGGACCGTGTACGGCGCCCGTGCCTCCGTCACCGTCGGCGTCTGCGCCACCCTCGGGGTCGCCCTCCTCGGCTCCGCGCTCGGCGGACTCGCCGGATTCTTCGGCGGCGCGGGCGACGCCGTGCTCTCCCGGGTCACCGACATCTTCTTCGCCATCCCCGTCATCCTCGGCGGCCTGGTCCTGCTCTCGGTCGTCACCAGCAACACCGTCTGGCCCGTCATCGGCTTCATGATCCTGCTCGGCTGGCCCCAGGTCTCCCGGATCGCCCGCGGCTCCGTGATCACCACCAAACAGAACGACTACGTCCAGGCCGCCCGCGCGCTCGGCGCCTCCAACACCCGGATGCTGCTCCGCCATATCGCGCCCAACGCCGTCGCGCCGGTGATCGTCGTCGCCACCATCGCCCTGGGTACGTACATCTCCCTGGAGGCGACCCTCTCCTACCTCGGCGTCGGCCTCAAACCCCCGACCGTCTCCTGGGGCATCGACATCTCCGCCGCCTCGCCCTATATCCGCAACGCCCCGCACATGCTGCTCTGGCCCGCCGGGGCGCTGGCGATCACCGTACTGGCGTTCATCATGCTCGGCGACGCGGTCCGCGACGCCCTCGACCCCAAGCTGCGCTGAGGAGGGACCCCCGGATGCTGCTCGAAGTCCGCGATCTCCAGGTCGAGTTCCGTACCCGCGACGGGGTCGCCAAGGCCGTCAACGGGGTCAGCTACGCCGTGGCCGAGGGCGAGACGCTCGCCGTGCTCGGCGAGTCCGGCTCCGGCAAGTCCGTCACCGCCCAGGCCGTGATGGGCATCCTCGACACCCCGCCCGGGCGGATCGCGGGCGGCCAGGTGCTCTTCCGCGGCCGTGACCTGCTGACACTGAAGGAGGAGGAGCGGCGGACCGTACGCGGCGCCCAGATCGCGATGATCTTCC
Source organism: Streptomyces sp. NPDC006798 (assembly GCF_040635975.1). NCBI lineage: Bacteria > Bacillati > Actinomycetota > Actinomycetes > Kitasatosporales > Streptomycetaceae > Streptomyces > Streptomyces sp. NPDC006798. Next base: position 15,544 of record NZ_JBEYIS010000089.1, on the reverse strand, counting down.
AGGACGCGCTCTCCGCCCTCAACCCCGTACTCAGCGTCGGCGCCCAGCTCGGCGAGATGTACACCGTGCACCGGGGGATGAAGCGGAAGGAGGCCCGTGCCAAGGCCGTCGAGCTGATGGAACGGGTCGGCATCCCGGCCGCCGCCCAGCGCGTCGGCGACTATCCGCACCAGTTCTCCGGCGGGATGCGCCAGCGGATCATGATCGCGATGGCGCTCTCCCTCGAACCCGCCCTGATCATCGCCGACGAACCCACCACCGCCCTCGACGTCACCGTCCAGGCCCAGGTCATGGAATTGCTGGCGGAGCTGCGGGACGAGCTGGACATGGGGCTGATCCTGATCACCCACGACCTGGGGGTGGTCGCGGACGTCGCCGACCGGATCGCCGTGATGTACGCGGGCCGGATCGTGGAGACCGCCCCGGTCCACGATCTCTACCGGGCCCCCGCCCACCCCTACACCCGCGGCCTCCTCGACTCCGTACCGCGCCTCGACCAGAAGGGGCGGGAGCTGTACGCGATCAGGGGGCTGCCGCCGAATCTGCTGCGGATCCCCGACGGCTGCGCCTTCCACCCCCGGTGCCCGCTCGCCCGGCCGGTCTGCCGTACGGACGTACCACCGCTGTACGAGGCGGGGGAGGGGCGGCACAGCGCGTGCCACTTCTGGCGGGAGGCGCTGGCGGGCGCGGGGGCCGCGCCGGGCGCGGGCGGCCCCGCCCCGGGCGCTGCTCCGAGTCCGGGCGGCCCCGGACCGGGCGGCGGTCCGGAACCGGGATCCCCGGCCGGGCCGGACGCCCCCGCCGGGCCGGACGACGACGAGGAGGCGACGGGCCGTGACTGAGACGACCGCCGTACGGCCGGCCACCGCGACCACCGCCGAACCGCTGCTGGAGGTCCGCGGCCTCCACAAGCACTACCCCCTCACCCGGGGCATCGTCTTCCGCAAGCAGGTCGGCGCCGTCCGGGCCGTCGACGGCGTCGACCTCGACCTCTACGGGGGCGAGACCCTCGGCATCGTCGGCGAATCCGGCTGCGGCAAGTCCACCCTCGCCCGGATGCTGGTCCAGCTGGAGCGCCCCACCGCCGGGGTGATCCGCTACCGGGGCGAGGACATCACCCGGCTCTCCGGCCGGGCGCTCAAGGCCGTCCGGCGGAACATCCAGATGGTCTTCCAGGACCCGTACACCTCCTTGAACCCCCGGATGACCGTCGGCGACATCGTCGGGGAACCCTTCGACATCCACCCCGAGGCCGCGCCCAAGGGCGACCGCCTGGCCCGGGTCCGCGAACTGCTCGACGTGGTCGGGCTCGACCCCGACTTCGTCAACCGCTACCCCCATCAGTTCAGCGGCGGCCAGCGGCAGCGGATCGGCATCGCCCGCGGTCTCGCGCTCCGGCCGGAGATCATCGTCGCGGACGAGCCGGTCTCGGCGCTGGACGTCTCCATCCAGGCGCAGGTGGTCAATCTGCTGGGGCGGCTCCAGCGGGAGTTCGGTCTCAGCTATGTCTTCATCGCCCATGACCTGTCGATCGTCCGGCATATCTCCGACCGGGTGGGCGTGATGTATCTGGGGCGGGTGGTGGAGCTGGGACGCCATGAGGAGATCTACGACCACCCCACGCATCCGTACACCCAGGCGCTGCTCTCCGCCGTACCCGTACCCGACCCGGGGGCGCGGGAGCGCCGCGAGCGGATCATCCTCGGCGGCGACCCGCCGTCCCCGGCGCACATCCCGTCCGGCTGCCGGTTCCGGACCCGCTGCTGGAAGGCGCGGGAGCGGTGTGAGCTGGAGGTGCCGGAGCTGGCGGTCCCGGCGGAGTTCCGGCTGGTGGAGGAGGGGCCGGTACGCCACCCGTCGGCCTGCCACTTCGCGGCGGAGCGGCAGGTGGTGCCGAGGTCGCCGTCGGACACCGACCCGGACCCGGACCCGGACTTCGGCTCCGGATCCGGCTCCGAGGCGGCGGACCCGCCCGGTCAGGCCGACCCCGGACCCGGTGATACGCCGGAAGAGTGACGCTCTTTTACACGGGGGCAATGTGGTTGTCGCGGGACCGATATACGGGCCCGGCAGGCTGCGGTGCGTACGGCCGTGCGGGTGCCGTATGCGGCCGGGGCCTCCTGGAGTGGTCCCGGCCGTTCGATCCCCCCGGGGCCGGGTTCCGTCGCGCCGGTCGCGCCGGTTCGAGGGCCGCGACCCGTCTGTAGTCTTTCGTACGGTTCCGCCCCCTGTGCCCTCCGCGGCGGGGAACCCCCGACGCCGCCCCGGCAACTCCCGCTCGCCGTCCCCGGATCCCCTCGGGCGAAAAGTTCCGGCCAGATCGGAACCCCGTTCAGAAGGCCGGTCCGGGGCTTCCCGGCGGTACGGGTCCTCGAACGGGTAGTTCCCGGGACGGCCCGGTGACCGGCTCCGCCGTGAACAAACGTCCGCACCGGGCGAAGGCGGCCGTCCCGACGGCGCCCTCCACCGCGTCACCGGCGACGTCCGCCGCCTCCTCCCCGTGGGCCGGTTCCGCCGGGGACGGTTGCTCCTGCGAACCCCCGTACGGAACACGGGGATCGGCCACCGGGCGTTCCCGGAACGCGCTCTCCGGCTCTACCGTGGTGGGGTGGTTGTCGAGGTCGGGCGCCCGGAGCGCGCCCTCGCGGTCGGTTCCGGACACCGATCGGACGGAGACCGTACGAGAATTGTCCGGAAGCCGTCGTCAACAACCGCGGTGCGCCCGGGAAAAGCCCCTGGGTGCCGGCGAACCGGCCGAGAAAGGAGCCCTGTTGTCCCGTGGTCGTACCACCGGACCCGACCCGTGTGCGCCCCCGTGTGCTGCCGTGCACCGACTGATGCGTTAGTACGGATAGTTATGATCCGTAGCGCGAGATGGGTAGGAACCATCTGCGCGTGCAACCTGCCCGTCCCGACCGAATATCTGTGGAGGTGAACCGCCGTGGCACTCTCAGTTTCGGCGGTGGTGCTGCTGGCGATCGTCGTCTTCCTGCTGGTCCGGAAGTCCGGACTCAAGGGCGGGCACGCGGTTGTCTGCGTTCTGTTCGGTTTCTTCCTCGCCAGCTCGTCCTTCGAGCCGACGATCACCGATCTGACCACGAGCGTGGGCGACATGATCGGCGACCTGAAGTTCTGATCGGCTCCCGCCGGTGTGCGGGGGCCTTCCTGTTTCCGATTCCCTTCCGACCGCTTCCGACTTTCCGACCGCTTCCGACCGTGGGTTCGTCCCGGTCCCCGACCGGCCCGGGCCGGAATCCGGCCGCCACCCGCGGCCGGTTCCCGCCGTGCCCGGCCCCCCGTCCGACCCTTACGACACGACGCCCAGAGCACCCCCGGCGGATCCGGACCGACTCTCCGCGGCCGGGGGACATCAATGTTCCGCCACGTGGCTTCGCCATGCCTCGTAGGCTGTGTCCATGAAGGATCTTCCCACCCGTCGGCTGCTCCTGGTGCACGCGCATCCGGACGACGAGTCGATCACCAACGGCGCCACGATGGCGCGGTACGCGGCCGGTGGCGCCCGGGTCACCCTGGTGACGTGCACGCTCGGCGAGGAGGGCGAGGTCATCCCGCCCGATCTCGCGCATCTCGCGGCCGACCGCGACGACACCCTGGGCGAACACCGGATCGGCGAGCTGGCCGCGGCGATGAAGGAGCTGGGCGTCACCGACCACCGCTTCCTCGGCGGCCCGGGGCGCTACCGGGACTCCGGAATGATGGGCCTGGACCAGAACCGCCGTACGGGCGCCTTCTGGAACACCCCCGTCGACGACGCCGCGCCCGACCTCGTCGAGGTCATCCGGTCGGTCCGCCCGCAGGTCATGGTCACCTACGACCCCCGGGGCGGCTACGGACACCCCGACCACATCCAGGCCCACCGGGTCGCCATGCGCGCCGCCGAACTCGCCGGTGAACGGGCCTTCCGGCGCGACCTCGGGGACCCCTGGACCATCGACAAGATCTACTGGACGCGGGTGCCGCGCTCCGTCGCCGAGGAGGGCTTCGCCCGGCTGCGGGCCGCCGGGACGGAGTTCCCCGGGACGGCCGCCGTGGACGACGTCCCCGGCGTGGTCGACGACGCCGAGATCACCGCGGCGATCGACGGCACGGAGTACGCGGACCGCAAGGCAGCGGCGATGCGGGCGCACGCCACCCAGATCGCGGTCGACGGGCCGTTCTTCGCCCTCTCCAACGATCTGGGGCAGCCGATCTTCGCCACGGAGTACTACCAGCTCGCGGTCGGCGAGCCGGGCGTATCGCGCGGCCGGCGCGAGGACGACCTCTTCGCCGGGATCCCCGGCGCGCAGGGCCCCTCGGCCGCCGCCGGGACGGCGGGGGTGTCCGTATGAGCGGCGCCCCCGGCGCGGGGATGGCCCGGGACTGGACGGCGCAGCGGCCGAGTCCGGGCCGGATCGCCGGATACCTCCTCCTGACGGCCGCCGGTGCCGCCGTGGGCGCCGCCGGATCCCTGGTCCAGGCCGCCTGGGTGCCCGCCGGGCTGCTGCTCGCCCTGCTGGGCTCCGCCGGGCTCTTCTACGGCGCCCGGCGCGCCCTCGGCACCCAGCTCGCCGTCGGGGCCGCGGGCGTCGGCTGGCTGGTGGCGATCGTGCTGCTGAGCCTCGGACGGCCCGAGGGCGACGCGATGTTCGGCGCCGGGATCGGGCCGCTGGTGTTCATCCTCGGAGGGATGGTGGTGGCTGTGATGTGTGCCACCCTCGGCCGGATGCCGCAACCGGGCGGCGGCACCGGGCGACTTGACCGTTGACGGGCCGAACGGCCGGGCCGGTCGGGAGTGTCGGACCTGCCCGCCGGAAAACCGGGCCGATCGGGCCCTGACCACGGGTTCCCCACAAGGCGGTGCCGCCGGTACGGTGCCCGGAACCGCCCGCGGACGGTGGAAGGCGACCCGGCCCCGGCGAACTCCGGTCAACCGGATCGTCCCGGTCACCCCGGCCTCCGCCCCGGGCGGGGGCCGTGACTCCGTTCACCGGTAAGCGGTTTGCTCCCGCACGGGGAGCGACCGGGCCGAAGCCGCCCACCGCAAGGGTTTCGCGGAGGTCACCGGCCCGTACGGCGGGCGGCCGGGACGGACGGGTCCGAACCGGTGTGCTTTCCACAGTCGCGAGGTGAGTGTCATCGGCGGCCAGTATGGTGGTGCGCGCCGCCGAGCCGCCCGAGCACAAGGACATACGTAAGAAACGGGCGGCGGAGCCAACCGGGAGATCCTGCTTTGAGTCGTGAAACTGACAGTTCGTCCTCCGGGCCCCAGGGGCGCGGCGGAGCCGCGTACCCCTCGGGCACCCCGCCGTACGGCACCCGCCGGTACGCCGACGGGGCGACGGCCGGTGCCGACGGCGAGCCGAAGCCGGACGGGGCCAAGTCCGAGCCCAAGACCGAGACGACCATTACCACCCGGATCCGGATCAACATCCCCGGATCCCGGCCGATCCCGCCCGTGGTGATGCGTAAACCGGCGAACGAGGGCGACACCGCGGCGCCGGACGCCCCGGCCGCTTCGGCCGGCCCGCCCGGTGGCGGCCCGGCCGTTCCCGAGGCGGAAGCCGAGCGTACGGCCGCCATGCCGGTCGCCTCGTTCGACGGGCCCGCCCCGGCCGACGCGCCGGACGCGCAGGCCGGCAAGCCGTCGAGCGACTGGTTCGCGCCCCGTAAGTCCTCGACCAACGGCGCGGGTCTGGCCGTCACCGCCGCCGCCCAGGGCTCCCCCCCGGGGGGCTCCGGCGCGCCGAACGGCGCCGGTCAGCAGACCGGCCCCGGCCCGCAGAACGGCTTCGCCGCACCGGGCGGCGGCCCCGACGGCCGTGCCCCGGTGACACCGCCCCCGCCGCGCAGCTCCCTCAGCGACCTCGCCGGTGCCGGGCCCGACGGCCCGACCACAGGACCCGCGAGCGGCGCGCTCTCCGTCCCCCCGGCGGCGCGTACGGCTCCGGACGCCCTTCCGGCGCGCCGGACCCAGGAGAGCCGGGCCGCGGGCGCCGTCGCGGCCCCGCCCCGGATGTCCGACGACACCGCCGTCCTCACCCCGCAGCGCCCCGTCCCCGAGCCGGCCGACGGCCCGGGGAGCGCGGCCGCCCCCGCCGGACATGTCTCCGGTGACACCCTCACCAGCGGTGTCCCGGCGGTACGGCCCGACGCGGAGTCCCCGTTCCCGGCGGGCCCCGGCGCGCCCGGTGCCCCCGGTTCTCCGGGGTCCGCCGGTGGGCTCGTGGGCCCCGGAGTCAAGGCCCCGGCCCCCGCGCCCCGCCCGGCGCCCGCGCCCCCCGCGAAGAAGAAGGGCCGCTCCAAGCTGGTCCTCCTCGGAGTCGGGCTCGTCGCCGTGGCCGGTATCGCCTACGGCGCCGGGCTGCTGCTCAACCACTCCGACGTACCCAAGAGCACCACGGTCCTCGGGGTCGACATCGGCGGCGGTACGCACGACGAGGCCGTCGGCAAGCTCGAAGGCACGCTGGGCAAGCGTTCCGCCCTCCCGCTCCAGCTCTCCGTCGCCGGGAAGAAGATCCCCCTCGCGCCGGACAAGGCGGGCCTCTCGCTCGACGCCCAGACCACCGTGCGCAACGCGGCGGGCAGCGACTACAACCCGATGTCGGTGATCGGCTCCCTCTTCGGCGGCGAGCGGGTCGCCCAGCCCGAGATCGTGATCGACGAGGAGAAGCTCCGCTCCGCCCTCGGCGATCTGGCGGGTGGCTCGGGCTCCGCGGTGGAGAGCCGGATCACGTTCGAGCCCGGCGAGGTCGTGGTCGTCCCCGGCAAGGCGGGCCAGGGCCTCGACGTCGACCGCTCCCTGAACATGATCAAGGACGCCTACCGGGCGCAGATCGAGTCCGGCCGTACCAATGCCGTCGAGCTGCCCGTCACCGAGCGCCAGCCCTCCGTCACGGCGGCGGAACTGGCCCGGGCGAAGCGGGAGTTCGCCGATGTCGCGATGTCCGGCCTGATCACCATCAAGGCGGGCGGCCGGGAGATCGACTTCGGCCCCAACCGCTCCCTGCCGCGCATCCTGTCCATGAAGCCGGTGGACGGCAGGCTGGTGGAGGTCTACGACAAGGAGGCCATCACCGAGCTGGTCGGCAGCACCTTCCAGGGCGTGCTGATCACCAAGGGCGACGGCAAGCAGCACCAGCTCACCGCCGACGACATCGCCTACGCGATGGGCCCGGCGCTGCGCGGCAAGACCCCGGAGGAGCGTACGGCGGTCATCGACCTGGACCCGAGCTGATTCCGCCGTATCCGTTCGCGACACGGGCCCCCGGAACGATTCCGGGGGCCCGTCGTCAGTTGAGCCGGGACCGGGCCGCCCGGGCCCGGTCCCGTACGGCCTCCGCCGTCGTCGGCTCCACCGCCGCCAGCACCTCCGCGTAGGCATCCATCTCCGCCGCCCCGCCCAGGAAATCGCCCCGCTGGACCAGCAGTTGGGCGCGTTCGAAGCGCAGCCGGGCGGGGTGGGAGGGGATCAGCAGGGACAGTTCGACGGCCCACAGGGCGACATCGGACCGTTCGGGGCGGGCCGTCGCCCAGGCGCGGATGTTGTTGAGGATCCGGACGATCACATCGAGGGTGGCGGCCGGGTCGAGCGCCGCCGGGTCGAGGGGCGCCCCGGTGGCGCCCTCGACGAGTTCGGAGGCCGCGGCGGGCGACAGTACGCCGCCTCCGGCGAAGGGGTCGGCCAGGACCTGCTCGCCCGGTTCGCCGAAGCCGACGACGAAGTGGCCCGGCAGGGCGACCCCGTAGACCGGGGCCCCGGCCCGGCGGGCCACCTCGATCCAGACCACGGAGAGCAGGATCGGCAGTCCGCGACGGCGCCGCAGCACCTCGTGGAGGAGGGACGACTCCAGCCTGCGGTACTCCGCCGGGGTGCCGTGGAAGCCGAGTTCGGCGCCGAGCAGCCGTTCGAGGGCGGTCGCCCAGTCGTGCGGGGTCCGGGTGCCGTACGGCAGCAGTCCGGCGAGGCGGTCCAGTTCGATCTGGGCGGCGTCGACGGCCGTGTCGTCCGCCGCCCCGTCGGCCACCGCGCCCAGCAGCAGACAGAGCTGGGCCAGGTCCGGCCGTTCTGACCTGGCCTCTTCGGCGAACCGCCGCCGGTGGTCGGCGGGGTGCTGGGCCGTGTCGTCGTCCATGTGCCCACTCCTACCCGGCGGCCCCCGCCGCGTCCACTTCCGTACCGTCCGACGCGCTGATGGTTTCCGCACCCGGGGGTGCGGGCCGGTCAGCCGCCCGGGGCGCGGTAGTGGTGGTAGCTGTGGTGGGTGGTGAAGCCCATCCCCGCGTAGAGCGCTCCGGCCGCCGTGTTCTCCCGCTCCACCTGGAGCCAGGCCGCCGACGCGCCCTCCTCCAGTGCCCGCCGGGCCAGGGCCGCCATCACGGACCCGGCCAGTCCCCGGCGGCGCCGGGCCGGGTCCACCTCGACCGCCATGAAACCGGCCCAGCGGCCGTCGACCACACACCGCCCGATCGCGACCGGGACGTCCGGGCCCGGCGCGCCGTCCGCATGGCCCGCGGGGTCTGCGGGGTCTCGGTCCGCGGGGTCCGCCGCTATCGAGGCGAACCAGACCGAGGGGCCGCTGCCCAGGACCTGCAGCACCTCGGGGCCCGGTTCGCCGGACGACCGCTGATAGCGCCGCAGCCAGCCACCGCCTCCCGCCTCCGTACCCGTTCCCGGCGACCGGGCGAGGGTGACCCGGGAGACGTCCGCGTCGAGGTCGGCGATCGGCGCCAGCCCCCCGATCCGTACATCCGCCGACACCTCCCGGACCCAGCCGCGTTCGTCCAGCTCCGCGCAGAGCGCCTCCTGGGTCCCGGCGGCGCCCGTCGCGGCCTGGATGTACGCGGGCAGGGACCGCGCCGCGTACCAGGACCGCACCCGGGCCAGCGCCTCGTCCACCGGCAGGCCGGGATCACCGCAGGCCAGCGCCGAGTTCGCGCGCCGGGTGAAGCCGCCGGCGGCCCGTAGCTCCCACTCGCCGAGCGGCTCGCTCTCGACCGGCCGCCAGGCCCGGGACGTGACCGGGGTCAGCTCGGCGAAACCGGTGGCCGGACCCCGCCGCCGGACCGGGGCGGCCGGGACGGTCTTCCCGGCGACCAGTGCCGTCCGGGACACCCGGACCACCTCGCCGGACCGCCGTGTGATCACCAGCACATCGTTCTCGTCCCAGGATGTGAGAACGCCGACCACGTCCGTGAACGTCCCGCCCCCCTCGGACGGGTCGACAAGACGTCGGATTGATACCCGTTTGCCCACGTCAAGGGGTGTAATACGGACTTCGAGTCGTCCCGCGCCGGTGATTTCCACTGCTCTGTGCGCCCCTCCTGTTCGGATCGTCCCCGAGAACGGAGATACTAGGGGCGGGCATCGACGACGCCGCGCTCCCGCGCAAGCCAGCCCTATCGAGGAGGAACGACAGCGTGACCTACGTCATCGCGCAGCCTTGTGTCGACGTCAAGGACAAGGCGTGCATCGAGGAGTGCCCCGTCGACTGCATCTACGAGGGCTCCCGGTCCTTGTACATCCACCCGGACGAATGCGTCGACTGCGGTGCCTGCGAGCCGGTCTGCCCCGTTGAGGCGATCTTCTACGAGGACGACACTCCGGAGGAGTGGAAGGACTACTACAAGGCGAACGTCGAGTTCTTCGACGAGCTGGGCTCGCCGGGCGGTGCCTCCAAGCTCGGCCTGATCGAGCGCGACCACCCGTTCGTCGCCGGTCTGCCGCCGCAGAACCAGTAAGCGGCGATCGGCGCGCGCAGCCGATCACCACCTGCCGGTCCCGTACGGTCGACGTCCGTACGGGACCGCTGTGTTTTCCGTGCCTTCCGGTGTGTCCTGTGTGTTCCCGGTGGTCGTCCCCGCCGCGAACGCCCCGGGCCGCCCCCTCCTTCGTCCGCCGTTCGCGGCGAAGCCGTACGTCCGAGAGTGAGAACAGCCCGTGTCCGCAGTCCCCTCCGCCTCGTCCGCCGCCGAGGGCGCCGACGCCGCTGCCGCCACCGGTCCCGCCCCGCGCCGGGTCTCCGACCTGCTGCCCGTCTTCCCGTGGGACCGGCTGGAGCCGTACAAGGCGACGGCCGCCGCCCACCCCGACGGCATCGTCGACCTCTCCGTCGGCACCCCCGTCGACCCGGTCCCCGCGCTGATCCGGCAGGCGCTGGTGGACGCGGCGGACTCCCCGGGCTATCCCACGGTCTGGGGTACGGCCGCCCTGCGCGACGCGCTGACCGAGTGGGCCGGGCGGCGGCTGGGCGCGGTCGGCGCCGGACACGGCAACGTGCTGCCCGTCGTCGGCTCCAAGGAACTGGTCGCCTGGCTGCCCACCCAGCTCGGCCTCGGCCCCGGCGACCGGGTCGCCTACCCCCGGCTGGCCTATCCCACGTACGAGGTCGGGGCGCGGCTGTGCGGGGCGACCCCCGAGGTCTACGACGACCCGGCCGAGCTGGACCCGGCCGGGCTGCGGCTGCTCTGGCTGAACTCCCCGTCGAACCCGACCGGGCGAGTGCTCGGCAAGGACGAGCTGACCCGGATCGTGGCCTGGGCCCGGCGGCACGGCGTCCTCGTCTTCAGCGACGAGTGCTATCTGGAACTGGGCTGGGAGGCCGAGCCGGTCTCCGTACTCCACCCGGACGTCTGCGGCGGTTCGTTCGACGGGCTGGTCGCCGTCCATTCGCTCTCCAAGCGCTCCAACCTGGCCGGATACCGGGCCGCGTTCATCGCGGGCGACGCGGCGGTCCTGGGCGAGCTGCTGGCCGTCCGCAAGCACGGCGGCATGATGGTCCCGGCGCCGGTCCAGGCCGCGACGGTGGCGGCGCTCGGCGACGATACGCATGTCGAGGAGCAGCGGGCCCGTTACGCGGCCCGGCGTTCGGCCCTGCGGGCCGCCCTGGAGGGCCACGGCTTCCGGATCGAGCACTCGGAGGCGAGCCTCTACCTGTGGGCGACGCGGGACGAATCCTGCTGGGAGACGGTGGGACGGCTGGCGGAGCTGGGGATCCTCGTCGCGCCCGGCGACTTCTACGGCGAGGCGGGCGAGCGGTTCGTCCGGGTGGCCTTCACGGCGACCGACGAACGGGTCGACGCGGCGGTGAAGCGGCTCGCCTCGGCGGGCTGAGAGCGGCGGGGCCGGATGCGGCGGACCGGGCCGTACGAGGCGTGGGACCAGCCGTACGAGGCGGAACCGGCCGTACGAGGCGTGGGACCGGCGTTCGGCCCGGTACCGGGCCGGAGCGGCGCGGAGACGGCGAAGGGGCCCGGGGAGCGGAATGCTCCCCGGGCCCCTTCCTTCCGGCGTGACGGCCCCGGCCGGGCCCGTGGCCTGCCCGGGCGGATGCCGGCCCGCCGCGTACCGGAGTCCGGTGGCCGGACAGGACGCCGGACGGCGGAGGCCGGATACGTGATCCCGGCCCGGCGGTCCCGCCGGGCGCCCGGGTCAGCCCGCGAGCGGCAGACCGCCCGTCGGCAGACCGCCCGAGGTCAGGCCCTCCGTCGGCAGACCCTCGGTGGGCAGGCCGCCCTCCATCGAGCCCGCGGTCAGCCCGCTCTCGCCCAGCGAGTTGGTGGCGCCGTTCGCGGTCTCGCCGAGCAGTCCGCCCGCGTTGCCCGCGGTCTCGCCCGCGGTCTCCTCGGCGGCCGGGGCGACGGTACGGCCCGTTCCGCCGACCGCCCGGCCCGCGGCGGGAACGGTCTGCCGGACGGCGTCGCCGCCGGCGCCGCCCGCCAGCTCGGTCGTCTGCCGCGCGGCACCGTCGACGGTGGTGCTCACACCGTCGGTGTCGAGTGCGGTCAGCCCGCTGACCGGGGCGGCCTGGGCGAGATCGACGGCGCTCGCGGACCCGGCCGCACCGACCACGGGGGCTGCGCCGGCCGCGATGAGCAGGGCGGCACGGGCGATCCGGCGGGTCAGGGGGAGGGACATGATGCTCCTTGAGACGAAGGGGGCGCTGATCTTTCGCCGTGACAACCGTCCGGAGGGCGGGGGAAGTTGCGGGACGCCGAGGTAAAGAGTTCGTAATGCATCGCATTATCGGTCTCGCTGGAAAGCGGACAAATGCCTCCGGCGTCGAGTGGCTGCCGAACCGTCACTCCCCAAGGGGCTCAAGGGGACCGGGGGAGGGGCGGTCGGGGTGGTACGCGAGGGGGCGCGGCCATTGGAGTGAGGCCCGTACGCTCCCTCGGGCGGGTGAACGTCCGGATCAGCGTGCGAGCCGGATCCGTACCGCTTCGGCCGTCCGGGCGCCGGAGTCCACCGTCCCGGCCTCACGCCAGCCGCCCTCGGCCTCCCCGGACCGCCAGACCCGGCCGCCGTACGAGACCTCCGCGATCCGCAGCCGCTCGGCCCGGGCCACCGCCCAGTGCGCGACCTCCCAGCCCCGGTCGTCGCTCCGCTCGTCGGCCGCGCCGGTACCGGCCGCCCCGGCACCGGGCGTACGGCCTCCGGCGGAGGCGCCTTCGGGCCGGGCCGGGGTACCGTCCGCCGGGCCGCGTACCGGCACCGTCACCACCGTCCCGCCGCCGTCCCCGGCCGGGCCGCGACCGCGCGCCGGCTCGGTACCGGTGCCCGCGCCCGCCGCGCCCTTCGGCAGGACCGAGGGCCCGAAGGCCCGTACCAGCTCGGCCCGGACCCGGGCCGGATCGCCCGCCTTGCCGTCGCCGCCGGGGACACACCGCAGGGCCGCGCCCGCCCGGCCGGTCAGCGCCGCCGACAGCAGGGCCGCGTTCGGCTCGTGCTTGGCGTACGCCTGCGGGAAACCGCTCCGCTGCACCTTCTGCGCGGCGACCGTCAGCGGCAGCCGCGAATAGCCGGGGACCTCGGCCAGGCCGTCGTAGAACTTCCCGGCCGAGTACACCGGGTCCATGATCTGCCCGGAGGTGCCCCAGCCCTTCGACGGCCGCTGCTGGAACAGTCCGAGGGAGTCCCGGTCGCCGTGGCGGATGTTCCGCAGGCCCGACTCCTGGAGCGCCGTCGCCAGCGCGATCGTGACCGCCCGCTCCGGCAGCCCCCGGGCCGTGCCGACCGCGGAGATGGTCGCGGCGTTGGCCGCCTGCTCGTTGCTCAGCTCGTACACCGGTCCGCCGTCGCCGCCCGAGGCGCGGACCGTACAGCCCGGGGCGCCCGATCCGGTGGACTGCTGCGCCACGACATAGCCGATCGACGCGGCGAGTACGGCACATCCGGCGGCCAGCCGCGTGAGCCGACGACGCCGGGGCGGGGCGGATGAGGCGGTTTCGGACACAGGCACACCGTACTAGGGAGTACAAGGTTCCGGACCCGTCCCGGAGCCTGCGGTTCCGCCCGTCGTTCCCCCCGCCGTGCCGCTCGCTGTGCCGCCCGGCGTCGCGGGCCGCGCCCCTGCCCCGTACGGATCCCGCCCGGACCCCGGCCGGGCACCTTCCCGCGGACCAGGCCCCGGAAATCCGGCTCCTCTCTTGCGGCGGCCGGGACGACCGGGCCGGTTCACCGGGCCCGGGTAGGGTCGGGAGCATGCGCCCCACCACGCTCGATCTCCGGCTCGACGGCCCCGCCCTCACCGCCGCCCTCGTCGACTTCCCCTCCGTCAGCGGCGAGGAGAAGCCGCTCGCCGACGCGATCGAGGGGGCGCTGCGCGACCTTCCGCACCTCACCGTCGACCGCTACGGCAACAACGTGGTCGCCCGTACCCGGCTCGGCCGGACCGAGCGCGTCGTCCTCGCCGGACACATCGACACCGTGCCGATCGCCGACAACGTGCCCTCCCGGCTCGACGCCGACGGCGTCCTGTGGGGCTGCGGCACCAGCGACATGAAGGCGGGCGTCGCGGTCCAGCTGAGGATCGCCGCGACCGTCCCCGCCCCCAACCGCGACCTCACCTTCGTCTTCTACGACAACGAGGAGGTCGCCGCCGACCTCAACGGCCTCGGCCGGGTCGCCGACGCCCACCCCGACTGGCTGGCGGGCGACTTCGCCGTACTCCTCGAACCCTCCGACGGCGAGGTCGAGGGCGGCTGCCAGGGCACCCTGAGGGTCCTGCTCCGCACCACCGGCGAACGGGCGCACTCCGCCCGCGGCTGGATGGGATCCAACGCGATCCACGCCGCCGCGCCGATCCTCGCCAGGCTCGCCGCCTACGAGCCGCGCAGGCCCGTCGTGGACGGACTGGAGTACCGCGAGGGCCTGAACGCGGTCCGGATCGAGGGCGGCGTCGCGGGCAATGTGATCCCCGACGCCTGCACCGTCACCGTCAACTACCGCTACGCGCCCGACCTCACCGCCGGCCAGGCGCTGGACCACGTCCGGGAGGTCTTCGCCGACTGCGGCGTCACCGGCTTCGAGGTCGACGACCACAGCGGGGCCGCCCGCCCCGGACTCGACCACCCCGCCGCCCTCGCGTTCATGAAGGCCGTCGGCGGGACCGCCCGGCCCAAGTTCGGCTGGACCGACGTGGCGCGGTTCAGCGCCCTCGGCGTACCCGCCGTGAACTACGGGCCCGGCGACCCCCTCCTCGCCCACAAGCGCGACGAGCACGTCGCCGTCGAGCGGATCACGCACTGCGAGGAACGGCTGCGTGAATGGCTTATGTCCTGATGAACGGGGCATCGACGACCTACGCTTGATCAAGCAACGACCAACGACGACGTCCGCGCGCGGACGTCCGGCGGAGGGAGCACGTCCATGGGCAACCCGGAGGGCGAGCGGGAGTACGAGGAGCAGCGGCAGGGTCCTGTGCTGCGCCGCAGGGACCAGGTCCAGCCCGGCACCACCGACCAGCGGCTGCTGGACACCGAGGGCGACTCGGAATGGGTGCACACCGACCCCTGGCGGGTCATGCGGATCCAGTCCGAGTTCGTCGAGGGCTTCGGCGCGCTCGCCGAACTGCCGAGCGCGATCAGCGTCTTCGGCTCCGCCAGGACCCCCCGGGACACACCCGAGTACGAGGCGGGCATCCGGATCGGCGAGGCGCTGGTCGCCGCGGGCTTCGCGGTGATCACCGGCGGCGGTCCCGGCGCCATGGAGGCCGCCAACCGGGGCGCCCGGGAGGCCGGGGGCGTCTCCGTCGGCCTCGGGATCGAGCTGCCGTTCGAGCAGGGGCTCAACCCCCATGTCGACATCGGGGTGAACTTCCGCTACTTCTTCGTCCGCAAGACGATGTTCGTGAAGTACGCCTCCGGGTTCGTGGTGCTCCCCGGCGGGCTCGGCACCCTCGACGAACTCTTCGAGGCGCTCACCCTCGTCCAGACCGGCAAGGTGACCCGCTTCCCGATCGTCCTCTTCGGCAGCGCCTACTGGAGCGGTCTCGTCGACTGGCTGCGGGACACCGTCGTCGCCCAGGGCAAGGCGTCCGAGCGCGATCTGCTGCTCTTCCACGTCACGGACGACGTGGACGAGGCGGTGGCCCTGGTCACCAAGGAGACCGCCCGCTGACGACGGCCGCCGGGGGTACGGGGCCGGGCCGCCCCGCCTCGTACCCCTGTGGCCGGCCGCTGTTCGGCGCAGAGGGGCGCCAGATAGCTCGGGGTCCCGGAGAAGACCTTCTGGCGGCTGGTGCGGCGGACGATCCTCGATTTCCAG
>NZ_JBEYIS010000088.1:0-20812 GCF_040635975.1 Streptomyces sp. NPDC006798 | reverse complement strand
CACCCCCGCACACACCCCCAACACCCGCTCCACCACCACCGCCACCGCACCCACCACATGCTCACAATTGTCCAGAACCAACAACAACCGCCGCCGACGCAGAAACTCCACCAGGCGCGACAGCGGGTCGTCGGTGGTGAGTTCGGCGGCCCGCAGCTCCTCGGCCCCGGCCCCGCGCAGTACGGTCCGCCGGGCGCCGAGGGCGGAGAGGACGGCCTCGGGCACGTTCCGGGGGTCGTCGACGGGGGCGAGTTCGACCAGCCACACCCCGTCGGGGTACGCGTCGGCCGTCCGGGCGCCCGCCTCCTGGGAGAGCCGGGTCTTGCCCGCGCCGCCGGGCCCGATCAGGGTGACGAGACGGGAGCCGCCCAGATCGGCCCGGAGGGCGTCGATATCGTCCTCCCGGCCCACGAACGAGGTGAGCCGGGCCCGTAGATTCCCGGGCGGCGGGGCGGTGGAACTCCTCGCCGGGCCCCGGTCCCCGCCGGAGTCCGCCCCGTCGGCAGCCGCCGTACGGTCCGGTCCGGCACCGGTGTCCGCCGCCCGTCCGGGGGCGAGCAGTTCCTCGTAGAGTCCGCGCAGTTCGGGACCCGGTTCGGTGCCGAGCCGGTCGGCGAGCCGGACCCGGAACTCCTCGTACGCGGCCAGCGCCTCGGCGGGCCGCCCGGCCGCCCGCAGCGCCCGGACGTGGAGGGCGCGCAACGGCTCGTCCAGCGGCGCCCCGGCACCCGCGGCGACCAGTTCGGGCAGGCATTCCTCGGCCCGGCCGAGGGCGACCAGGGCGGCGAGCCGGTCCCGGACGGCGGTCCGGCGGCGGATGTCCGCGCGGGTGGCCTCGGCCCCGGCGTCGGGGAGGTCGGCGAGCGCCGGGCCCCGCCAGAGCGCCAGGGCCTCTTCGAGTACGGTCCCGGCCTTCGCCGGGTCGCCGTCGGCGAGCGCGCGGGCGCCCTCGCCGGTGAGCCGGGTGAAGCGGTGCAGGTCGACGTCGTCGGGGTCGGCGACGAGCCGGTAGCCGCCGCCGTCGGCCGCGGATACGACGGCCCCGGCGCCGATCGTCCGCCGCAGTCGGCCCACCAGCGCCTGGAGCGCGCCGGTCGGATCGGCGGGCGGCTCCCCGGCCCAGACCTCGGTGACCAGCGCCCCGACGGACACGGTCCGCCCGGCGCGAAGGGCGAGCGCGCCGAGCAGCGCGCGCAGCCGGACGCCGCCGAGCGGTACCGGCGTACCGTCGTCGAGATGGGCCTGGGTGGTGCCGAGCACGGAGTAACGCACCCGGCCATTCTCCCCGTACGCCCCCGGCGGCGGCGCGGGGCTCCGGAACCCGGGGCGTCGCCCGGTCGTTGCCCCCGCGCCGGGCGAGTACGTTCGGTCACCGCCCCGTCACGCGATCGTCATGGAATCGGAGCCGCGCCATGAGCAGTCCGTCCGCCCCGTCCGCCCCGTCCCGCCGGGTCAGCCCGGTCTTCCTCGGTATCGTCGCGGTCGGCGCCGTCGCGGGCTGGGCGGTCTGGACCGACGCGCTGCCCGTCGCCGGGTTCGCCGTCTTCGTCTTCGTGACGGCGGCCTGGGTGGTCTCCCTCTGCCTCCACGAGTACGCGCATGCCCGTACGGCACTGCACAGCGGCGACGCGTCCGTGGTGGACCGGGGCTATCTCTCCCTCAATCCGCTGGCCTATACCCATGCGCTGACCAGTGTGATCCTGCCGGTGCTCTTCGTCGTCCTGGGCGGCATCGGCCTGCCGGGCGGCGCGGTCTTCATCGAGCGGGGCCGGATCCGGGGCCGCTGGCGCCACAGTCTGATCTCGGCCGCGGGCCCGCTGACGAACGCGCTCTTCGCGGTGGTGTGTACGGCCCCGTTCTGGCTCGGCGGCATCGACGGGGTGCCGGTGCTGTTCCGGTTCGCCCTGGGATTCCTGGCGCTGCTCCAGGTCACGGCTGCGATTCTGAACTTCCTCCCGGTTCCGGGTCTGGACGGGTACGGCGTGATCGAGCCCTGGCTCTCGACCGCGGCCCGCCGCCGCGTCGCCCCCGTCGCGCCGTACGGGCTGCTGCTCGTCTTCGCCCTGCTGTTCTTCGTGCCCGAGGTGAACCGCGCCTTCTTCGACCTGGTCGACGCGGTCCTGCGGGGGCTGGGGGTGGGCGATCCGGAGACGGCGTGCGGCTATGACTTCTACCGGTTCTGGCAGTCGGAGTCCCCGGTCTGCGCGAGCCTGGTCTGAGCCGGGGCTACCTGCGCGGGAGATCGGGAAAGGGTCCGGCCCCCGGCGCCGGTGGGCGCGGGGGGCCGGAGTGCGGGCGTCGGGGCAGGGGGTCAGCCCAGCGCCTTCTTGGCGCCCCAGTCGGTGGTGATCACCGTGATCGGCGTACCGCCGAAGGCGGGCTTGTTCGGGTAGAACAGCACCTTGCCGCCGTTGGTGGTGCCGGTGACGGCCCAGATGTCGGGGATGCCGTCGCCGTTGACGTCCGGGGTACTGGTCATCAGCGGGATCGACGCCGGGCTCCAGCCGGTGCCGTACTCGGCATCGATACCGGTCGCGGAGTTGGCGGCGCTGGCGAGTGAGGTCAGCAGGGTGCCGCCGGTCGCCGGGTCGGCCTTGCCGTACCGCAGCAGCAGCCGGTTGGAGTCGAACGACCGGTAGACCAGGTCGACGGCGCCGTTCTTGTCGTGGTCGCCGACGGAGACGAGGTCCCGGTTGGTCCACGCGGTCGAGCTGAGCCGGACGGCGCTGTCGAAGGCGACCCCGGTATAGCCGGTGAAGACCCAGAGGGCGTCGCCGACGGTGGCGAAGACCTCGGGATGCTTGTCGTTGGTGATGTCGCCGACGGCCAGGATCTGGGTGATCGCCGAGGTGGCGGGGGCGCCCGCGGGCATCTGCACCTCGACCCGCTCGGAGATGTCGACGCTGCCGTAGCCGTCGCCCCGGTAGACGTAGAGCTTGCCGTCGGGCATCCGGGCGACCAGGTCCTGGATGCCGTCACCGCCGACGAAGTCACCGTTGTGGGTGATCAGCGCCGGGTTGTTCCCGGTATCGTCGACCCAGTGGTAGCCGTAGTCCGGCTTGCCGTCCTCGTCCTCGTCCAGCTCGATCAGCCGGCCGTCGTCATGGGCGGCCTTGAGGGAGGTGTGCAGATCACCGGTCTTCTCGGCGGGGTAGAGCCGCAGATCGCCGGTGGCGTCGATGACATAGAGGTCGGCGACGCCGTCACCGGTGACATCGCCGGGGGTGTCGTCCTTCTGGCTGGGCGTGACGTAGTGCAGGTACTTGGTCGGGGTGACCGACCGGTTGCCCGCGGAGTCCGCGGACTTCACATAGAGGATGTTCGGCCCGGCGTTGGGCGGGTTCAGATCGATCCCCGCCGCGCCCTGGGCGACGGTGGCGGTGCGCTCCTCGACATAGGACTCGCGGTTGAAGGACCAGTAGAACTTGGTGGTCCCGTCATTGGCGGCGGCGGGCTTGATGGTGAACTTGCCCTTGGTGCCGAACGGCTTCTCGCTCCACTTGGTGCCGTTGCCGTCGTCCTCGGGGAAGTCGGCCGAGACCACGTCGGGCGAGCTGGGCGCGGTGGAGTCGTAGACGAAGCCGCAGCTGACGGTGCCGGGCGGGGCGTAGGTGGAGGAGACGTCCTCGCGGTCGGTGGCCTTCACATGCCAGTAGTAGGTCCGGCCGTTGACGAGTTTCGACTTGTCGAGGGTGAAGCTGGCCTTGCCGGAGGTGGGGCGGACACTGGTCTCGACATAGACCTTGGTACTGCCGTTGAGGTACCAGACCTGGAACGTCAGGGACGCGAGATCGCCGTCGGGGTCGGAGCTGCCGGCCGCGAAGACCAGGTTGCCCAGGCCGTACTGGGTGTACGGACTGACGGTGTCGCATGCTTTGGTGTTGACCGTGAGCCCGGTGGGCTCCTTGGGCGGCCGGGTGTACGTCACGTCGAGCCGGGGCGCCGACTGCCCCTCGGCGGCGAACTTCTTCCAGGAGTTCGCCGAGGCACTGGACTTGGACTCGTCCACGGCGTTCATCCGGATGGTGATCTTCGTTTCGCCCGCCTTGGCGAGGACGTTGTTCGCCACCGACTTGGCGTCGAAGGTGACATTGGCGTCGGGGCAGGACGAGTTCCAGCCGTGGGCGAAGGACTTGGTGCCGATATGGCCCTTGGAGGGCGGCTGCTTGGCCCAGGTGGTGGCGGAGGAGATGTCCTCGGTCTGGTAGACGGCCATCGCCGACGGGCTGCACGACCAGGAGTAGGTCTCCCGGAAGGTGAAGTTCGCCTTGGAGATCGTGGCGCCCTTGATGCTGCTCTTCCAGGTCAGCCGGTAGTACGAGCGGGAGAGGCCGCCGGTGGTGGACTCGAAGCCGACCCGGCCCTCGGTGGTGCCCGAGTTGAAGTTCGCGCCGTCCCAGAAGCTGGTGTCCCGGTACCGCTCGTAGGCGGTGGTCCAGGCCGCGGTCTTGCCGTACAGCGGCGGGTCGATGAAGACCGGGTAGACCGTGTCCTTCCCGGTCAGCAGCTCCTTGTCGGGTGTGATGGAGAGCACCGCGGAGCCGGTGCCACCGCCGGTGAGGGTGGCGTCCGCGGGGGCGCGCCGGGTCCCGATCTGCGGGCCGAGCAGCCCGGTCAGCCCGAAGGTGCCCTCGGTCTTCGCGCTCTTGTCGAGCGGGGGTTCGCCCTGGGTGACGGCGGGCTTGCCGCTGGAGTCCCACATGAAGGGGCTCGGGGAGCCGCCGACCTCGGCGCCCGCGCCGTCCCGGACGGTGAGGACGTCATTGGTCTCGTCGAGGGAGAACGTCAGCCCGGGGGAGCCGAGACCGTACGAGATCTTCGCCAGCGCCGGGTCGGCCGCGGCCTCCGCGGTGTGCACGATCAGGACGTGGGTGAAGCCCGTGTCCCGGGCGGTCAGCAGGAGGTCGACGTCCTTCAGGACGTTCCGGTAGAGCGCGGCGGCGCCGTCGATCTCGGGCTCCGGCAGCGGGCCGGGCCAGCCGACGGTCAACTCCTTGCCCTCGGCGGTGAAGGTGGCCAGATCGGTGTACTCGACCCGGTCGGCCGGGCGGGCGGGGCTCGTCAGCGGCGGCCGGACATAGCCCCGGCTGCCGCGCTCCTCCCCGGCCGCGGCACCGGACACGGCCTTGCCCTTGCCCTTGCCGGAGTGGAAGACGACCGGGTTGACGGTGGCCTTCGGGCGCCAGCCGCCCTCGGTCCGCTCCAAGTCGGTGTCGATGGACTTCCACTCGCCGTCGACCCGGGCCCGGATCGGGGCCGAGTGGGCCGAGAGCCGGAACTTCCCGTCCGGCAGGGCGACCGTGGTCGAGGTCTCGTCCCGCAGGGCGAGCACCTCCACCGGCTTCCCGGTGCGGAGCGCCTTCTCCCGGGCCGCCTCCTCGGTCAGCGGCTCACCGCCGGTACGGGCCCGGTCGGCCTGGGCGGGCGGCTTCGCGGCCGAGGGCTCCGGCCCGTCGCCGCCGTCGGGCATCAGCAGTGTGACACCGAGGGCGGCGGCCACGAGGGCGGCCACCCCCGCCGTGGTGCGCCGGGGCAGTCCCCGGATGAGACGTGGACGTTCCACGGTGCTGGAATCCCCTCCCCTGGACGGTGACCGGTCCCACCGCGGACACGGTGGTCCGGGGCCGATCGCCGTGATCGTTCTCCGCTTCCGCTCCCGGGTCATGGGCAGCACAAGGCCCTGACCAGCAGAGAGCGCGAGTCAGCATGGCGGATGGGAGCCGTTCGCGCACTGGTTGTGATCATCACGCGGTGATGCCTTAAGGAATTTCTCAGCCGGAATCCGGAACCACCGGCGGCCGTCGGGCGTTCTTCCTGTCCGGACCGGACCCCCGGCACGATCGGGCATTCAGCACCAAAGCGGGCGGACGGTCGGGCCATTGCTGGTGGCTGATCATCAAAGGCCCGGATGGCTGGATTCGGCGGCCAATGCGGCCCTCTGCACCCACTCCGCGCGAGTTGTCCCCTCTCCCCCAACCAGCGGTGCCCTACACCCGGTTTTCGATGACTCATGTCACACAGTGTGTGGATCCGGTGATTGACGGGTGATCATCCGCTGACTGAGGATGCGGCGGATACAGACATGTCAGGGACGGGTCAGGCTGCTTCGCGCTGCCCGGAAACTGATGCCGGATGGTTGGGGAGGGCTACGGCCGCCGTGGGGAAAACACTGTCGTGGAGTGGCCGGGGGAGACTCCCGGACACCAGGGCCGAGAGGAACCGCCGTCTGCGCCTGCGCGCGGGCGTGATCACGGTGCTCTCACTGGCTCTGACCGTGAGTCTGGTACCGGGGGCGAGCGCGCTGCCCCCGCCGGTGGACCGGTCGGGGGTGAAACTGACCGAGGTCCCGAAGCCGAAGCCCGTACCGGGTGTGGACGGCGGAACCCTGGAACGGCTGACGACCGCCGACATCCCGACCGAGCCCGAGTACGAGCCGAAGAAGACGGCCGCTCCGGCCTCCGTACCGCCCGCGGCCCGGACCCTGACGGCGCTGACACCCGGCCAGACGGTGCCGATCGGCACCACACCGCTGGAGATCGGCGCGCCCAAGGAGGCGACGCCCGCCGAGGCGGCGGCGCTGGAGGGCAGCTGGCAGGTCGCGCTGACCGACCAGGCCCAGACCGAGGCGCGGAACATCGAGGGCTTCGCCTTCACCGTCACGCCCCCCGCGACCGCCACCGGCAATGCCGTGGTGGC
Source organism: Streptomyces sp. NPDC006798 (assembly GCF_040635975.1). Taxonomy (NCBI): domain Bacteria; kingdom Bacillati; phylum Actinomycetota; class Actinomycetes; order Kitasatosporales; family Streptomycetaceae; genus Streptomyces; species Streptomyces sp. NPDC006798. The sequence goes on along the minus strand of NZ_JBEYIS010000088.1, from coordinate 14,116 downwards.
GCTGGACTACACCGAGTTCGCCGAGCTGTACGGCGCCAACTGGGCGGACCGGCTCAATCTCCTCCAGTTCCCCAGCTGCTTCCTGACCACCCCGGACGTCGAGGCGTGTTCGGAGCCGGTCGAGGTCGACACCCGGAACGTCGTCACGCCGAAGACCGGTGACGCCTCCGGTGACCACGTCCTGGACGGCGAGCGGCAGCTGGAGGCGACGCTGAACGTCGCCACCCTGACCGACCCCGCCGCGCCCCCGGCGCCGGCCGCCCGGTCGCTGGCCGGAAAGGCCGCCGCGCCGATGTCGGCGTCCGTCGCCGCGGCCGCGGGCTCCTCCGTGCTGGTGGCCACCTCCAGCGGCAGCGGCGCCAAGGGCGACTTCTCCGCGACCCCGATCCCCAGCGCCGGCTCCTGGTCGGCGGGGAACGGCGCCGGAGCGTTCACGTACAGCTATGCGATGCAGGCGCCCTCGGTGCCCGCGGGCCCGTCCCCCGCCCTGGGCTTCGGCTACAACTCCCAGACGGTCGACGGAGCCACCTCGGCGACGAACAACCAGCCGTCGTGGATCGGTGACGGCTGGGACTACAACCCGGGTGCCATCACCCGGACGTACCGTTCCTGCCGGGACGACATGAAGGACGGCAACAACAAGAAGAAGACCGCCGACCTCTGCTGGGGCTCGTACAACGCGGTCCTCAGCCTGGGCGGTTCGACCACCGAGCTGGTCCTGGACGACTCCCACACGGCGCCCGGCGCCGCGGGACCGTACTCGGACAAGTGGGTCACGGCCAACGGCGACGGCTCCAAGGTCGAGCTGATCAAGCGGTCCGGCACGGACGCCCGTTCCGAGGGCCAGGACTACTGGAAGGTCACCACCCGCGACGGTACGCAGTACTGGTTCGGGCGGCACAAGCTGCCCAACTGGACGGAGGGCAAGGAGACCACCAACTCGGTCCTGACCGTGCCCGTCTCCGGCAACCAGGACAAGGAACCCTGCTACAACGCGACCTACGCCAACTCCTTCTGCTACCAGGCATGGCGCTGGAACCTCGACTACGTCGTCGACGTCCACGGCAACGCCATGTCCCTGTGGTGGAAGAAGGAGGAGAACCACTACGCGCGGAACTTCAAGTTCAAGGCGCCGGTCGACTACGACCGCGGCGGCTATCTGACCCGGATCGACTACGGCCAGCAGGAGAAGTCCCTCTTCACCGCCGACCCGGTCGCCCGGGTGAACTTCTCGGTCGAGGAGCGCTGCTACGTCGAGGACGGCCTGCAGTGCACCGACGCCAACTTCACCTCGGGCGACTGGGCGAAGAACCGGATCTGGTACGACACCCCGGCCGACCTGTACTGCTCCGGCGCCAAGGGCAAGGAGTGCTACGTCCCGGTCCCCAGCTTCTGGTCGCGCAAGCGCCTCGCCGCGGTCACCACGTACGCCCAGCGCGTCCAGGGCTCCACGGCCCTGTCCAAGGTGGACAACTGGAAGCTGGTGCAGTCCCTGCCGCACGAGAAGACCGACGAGGGCACGGCGCTCTGGCTGAACTCCGTCACCCGCACCGGCTACGGCGTGGGCGACGACACCGGCGTCAAGCTCAACCCGGTCACCTTCGTCGCGAACACCAGGTCCATGCCCAACCGGGTGAAGGAGATCGTCCAGGAGGGCCCGGACAAGGGGAAGAAGGACACCAATCCGATCTTCGACCGGCTGCGGCTGAGCCGGGTCGTCAACGAGTACGGCGGCGAGACGATCGTCACCTACCGGGATCCGTCCGGCGCCTGTCTCTCCGGTGAGGGCTTCCCGAAGCCCGAGGAGAACAAGGGCCTCTGCTTCCCGGCGTACTGGCATCCGGACCCGGACAAGGCCGACGAGTCCATCGACTGGTTCAACAAGTACGTCGTCGCCAAGATCGAGGAACTGCCCAACGTCGACGGCGTCGACCCGACGACCACGACGTACGAGTACGACGAGACCGACCCGGTCAAGCGTAAGGGCACGGCCTGGGCGCTGAACCAGGCCGAGTTCTCCAAGAAGAAGACCCGGACCTACGACCAGTGGCGCGGCTATGAGCTGGTCCGCACGGTCAGCGGCGCCGACTCCGCCCACCCGTACACGGGCTCCGAGCGGTCCATGACGGCGACCCGCTACTTCCGCGGCATGGACGGCGACAAGCTCCCGGGGGCCGGGAACCCGGTCCGCAACGTCTCGGTGCTGGACAGCAAGGGCGTCAAGATCGCCGACGATCTGCTGCCCTATCAGGGCCGGGTCGCCGAGACGATGACGTACACCAAGTACGGCGGCACCCTGATCAGCCGCGACGTCGACTACCCGAAGCTCAGGACCCTCGCCTCCCGGGCCCGCGGCGACGGCATCCCGGACCTCAAGGCGTACCGGGTTCTGGAGGACCGCAGCGTCACGGTGACCGCGGCGTCCGGTACCCGTAAGGACAACGACCCGGCCACCGTGGACGACGACCGCCGCGAGCGGACCGTGGAGACCACCACCTCCTACGAGGGCACCTACGATCTGCCCGTCCAGGTCGAGTCCAAGGGCGACGACGGCCGCACCGGCGACGAGACGTGCTCCCGGATGGAGTACGTCCACAACACCGGCAAGCACCTGATCGGCCTCTCCAAGCAGGCCCTGACCACCACCGGTCTCTGCCCGGCGGCCGGTACCGAGCCGCCCGCCTCGGCGTGGATCTCCGGCTCCCGCGTCACCTACGACAATCTGGCCTACGGCGCCGCGCCCACCGCGGGCCTGGCCACCACGACCTGGACCGTCAACAAGGACGGCGGCAGCTGGGACAAGGACTCCGAGGTCGGCTACGACGACCTGGCGCGCCCGGTCCGTACCGTCGACGCCGCAGGAAACCCCAGTACCACCGAGTACATCCCGCCGGCCGGCCAGGTCCACTCGGTGAAGACCACCAACGCCAAGCTGCACTCCTCCATCAGCGTGATCGAGCCCGGCCGGGCGACGGCGCTGAAGGAGACCGACCCCAACGGCCGGACGACCACCTTCGAGTACGACGGTCTGGGCCGGACGGTCAAGGCATGGGGCCCGACGCATACGGCGGGCCGCCCGGGTGCGATCTTCACCTACTACGCCGAGCCGGGTGACCCGGTGTCGGTCCGGTCCGAGTTCCTCAAGGAGGATCGGGGCACCGAGTACGTCAGCTCCTACGCCTTCTACGACGGTCTCGGCCGTGAGCGGCAGAAGCAGGAGCCTGCGGTCGGCAAGGGCCGGCTGATCACTGACGTCTTCTACGGTCCGAACGGCACCATCAGCCGGACCAACAACGCGTACTTCGTCGGGGACGAACCGCAGCCGGTGATGTACCAGCCGGCCGACGCCTCCGACACCAAGATCCCCAACGCCACCCTCTACAAGTACGACGGCCTCGGCCGGATCCTCCAGGAGACGCCGTACGAGGCGGGGACCGAGAAGCCGGAGAAGGCGAACCGCTCGGAGTTCGGCGAGGACTACTCGGTCGCGATCGAGCCGAACGGGGCGGCGTCCCAGCGCTCGTACAGTGACGCGCTCGGCCGGACGGTCCGGATCGACACCTTCACCGACCCGGCACGGACCGCGTTCCGTTCGACGAACTTCTCCTACGACGCCCGCGGCGACCTGATCAACGCCCGGGACCCCAAGGGCAACACCTGGTCCTGGACCTATGACGTCCGGGGGCGGCTGAAGACCGCCACCGATCCGGACGCCGGTACCAGCAGTACCGAGTACGACCTCGCCAACCGGCCCGTACTCAGTACGGACGGCCGTGGAGTGAAGGTCTGGACGAAGTACGACGAACTGTCCCGCGCCGTCGAACAGCGGCTCAACGACGACAAGGGCGATCTCCTCCGGACCAGCACGTACGACACCGTCGCCGGAGCGGTCGGCCTGCCCGCCAGCGTCACCCGCTACACGGACAAGCTCCCCTACGTCAGTCAGATCACCGGCTACACGGCCGACTACCAGCCGACCGGCAAGAAGCTGACCCTGCCGGACACCGTGGCGACCGCCCACGGACTGCAGCAGACGTACTCCTACAGCTTCGAGTACACCCAGGACGGGCAGCTGAAGCAGACCATGCTTCCGGCGGCCGGCTCCCTGGCCGCCGAGAAGATCATCACGCGGTACAACGCGGACGGTCTGCCGGTCTCCACCTCCGGCAAGGAGTGGTACACCACCGACACCGAGTACAGCGTCTACGGACAGGTCGTCCGGACGGTCAGTGGCGCCAACCCGAGCCGGGTGTGGACGACCAATGTCTTCAACGAGAGCACCGGCGCGCTGGAGGAGTCCATCGTCGACCGCCAGTCGACGAGCGACACCACGGCGGTGACCGGGAACCGGGTCAACTCCCGGACCTATCAGTACGACAACGCCGGCAACATCACCTCGATCGCGGACCGCTGGAACGCGGTCACCGACCGGCAGTGCTTCACCTACGACTCCATCGGTCAGATGACCGAGGCGTGGACGGCCCCGAGCACCTGCCAGGCGCCCGGAAAGCCCGGCGCGGCGCCCGCGTACCCGGACGGGACGAAGAACGTCACGGCCGCGAACTCCGGCTACTGGCAGACGTACACCTACGACGAGCTGGGCCAGCGCACCAAGCTGGTGAAGCACGACGCGGCGGGTGACGCCACCAAGGACTCGACCACCACCTACACCTACGGCAAGGCGGACGGCTCCCAGCCGCACACCCTGACCGGGACGTCCACCACCTTCAAGACGGAGGCGGGGGCCCAGGTCACCAAGCCCTCGGTCCGTACCTACGACAAGTCCGGGAACATGGAGTCCCGGACCGACGGCGGGGTCGGCCAGGCGCTGACCTGGACCTGGGACGGCAAGGTCGAGAAGGTCACAGGCTTCGGCGAGGGCTCCGGCGCCTGGACCGGCTCCACCGGCAAGTGCCTCGACCTCGCGGGCGGTCTGACCATCGCCGGGACCGCCATCCAGCAGTACGTCTGCAACGGCAGCAAGGCCCAGAAGCTCCGGATCGACGCGACCGTCGCCGACCCGACCGTGGGCGCGCTGAAGGTCGTCGGCAAGTGTGTGGTCCCCGGCTCCGACGGGATCGCCGCGGTGATCGCCGACTGCACCGGCACCGCGGCCCAGCACTGGACCTCGGTGGCCGAGGGCAAGAAGCTCAAGCACGTCGACTCCAATAAGTGCCTGACCGCACCGAACGACACCAGCGGCACCGATCTCCAGTTGACGGCCTGCGCCGCCGCCGGGGCCGCGAACCAGGAGTGGAAGCCGTCCGACGAGACCCGCTACGTCTACGGTCCCGACGGGGAGCGGCTGCTCGCGATCACCGCGAGTGAGACCACTCTCTTCCTCGGGGACACCACCGTCGCCACCAGCCGTGGTCTGCCCTCCTACACCGAGCGCTACTACGGTCAGCCGGGCGCGCCCACGGTCATGCGGCACGTCCTGGGCAACGGCGGCAGTGGCGAGGTGTCGGTACAGATCGCCGACAGCAATGGCACGGCGAGCATCAATGTGGCGCTCACCGCGGGCAACGCGGTGAAGTTCGCCCGGAAGGACCCGTTCGGCGTCGACCGCCACGAGAGCCCGAGCTGGCGCTCGCACAAGGGTTACGTCGGCGGGGACGAGGACTCCTCGACCGGGCTGGTCCATCTGGGGGCCCGCGAGTACGAACCGGCCACCGGCCGCTTCATCTCCGTGGACCCGCTCCTGGACATCGCCGACCCGGTCCAGTCCAACGGCTACACCTACAGCGAGAACAGCCCGGTCACCTTCGCGGACCCGACCGGTCTCGTCTCCGCGGCCCAGGGCGGCGGCGGTGGTGGCGGCGGCTACAACGGCGACCAGTACGGCGGCCCCTCCAAGGGCGAGCTGGCCTGGGCGCAGCAGGAGCAGAACCGCTCCATGGCCAGTGTCATCGCGGACGCGGGCTGGTCGCTGCTCAAGGGCCTCATCGGCTACGACGACATGGTGGCCTGCTTCTCCCGGGGCGACCTGTGGGCCTGCGGCAGCATGATCCTGGACGCGATCCCGTGGACGAAGGTCTTCACCGCGGGCAAGCGAGTCTGGAACGCCGTCAGCAAGATCGCCGGAGCCATCTCGGCCTGGCGGGCGGCACAGGAGAAGGCCCGCAACATCATCGCCATGGCCCGAAAGGCCCAGGAGGCCGCGAGAAAGGCGGCCGAGGCGAAGAAGAAGGCGGCTGAGAAGGCCGCCCAGCTGAAGAAGAAGAGAGCCGAACAAGCCAAGCTTCGAGCTGCGAAGAAGGAGGCGCAGAAGACCGGAAACGCCGTCCAGAAGGCGAAGAAGGTCGCCGCCAAGAAGGCCGAGAAACCGATCAGCAGGGCGCGCCAGCAGGCCAAGAAGGACGACGCGCCCAGTAAGAGCGGCAAGAGCGGCAACCGGAGCGGAAGCACCCGCGACGAGTCCTCCGGGAGTTCCGGTGGAAGCTGCAAGAACCCCAACAACAGCTTCGTCCCCGGCACCCTCGTGCTGATGGCCGACGGCAGCACCAAGCCGATCGAGGAAGTCCGGAACGGTGACAAGGTCGTCGCCACGGACCCCGAGACCGGTGAGACGGCGATCGAGACCGTCACCGCCGAGATCAAGGGCGAGGGCGAGAAGAAGCTCGTCCAGGTCACCATCGACACCGACGGGGCCGAGGGCTCGGCCACGGCGGTCGTCACCGCCACGGACGGCCACCCGTTCTGGGTGCCGGAGCTGCGGGAGTGGATCGACGCCACCGACCTGGCGGCGGGCGACTGGCTGCGCACCGGGGCCGGCACGCTGGTCCAGATCACGGCGGTCGAACGCCGGACGGCCCAGGCCACGGTCCACAACCTGACCGTCAGCGATCTGCACACGTACTACGTGCTGGCGGAAGCCACTCCGGTACTCGTCCACAACTGCGGACCCGAGGCCAAGGCGGCAGCTCAATCGGCGCCCGAGGGCGCCACGATGAGCGCGGCGGCCCGGTTCCGGGATACCGGTATGGTCTCCACCGGCTACTCCGGCCACCGGAACGGCCCGTCCTACTTCGAACCCGAGATCGATGAAGCTCTCGGGGACGGCGGGCAGATCGCAGGCCGCGGAGCCGACAACTGTGCCGAGATCCGGGCTTGCAACAATCTGATCGCCGAGCACGGGGCCGAGTTCGAGGAACAAGTCGGACGCTCGCTACAGTTGAGCGATATCGAGTTCCTCACCGTTCGCACCGCCACGGGCGCTCCGGAAGCGGCGTGTCTGTCCTGCCAGAGTGTGCTGGTCCGACGAGGAGCGACAGACTTGTCGAGGTGAGAAGGATGCGCGATTCCGAGCTGGCGGAATTCCTCAGCTCATTCGGCTGGAAGTCGGCCGGGACGCGCCGGGATTCGGATGCCCTCGTGGCAGGTCTGGAGCATGCCGGCTTCGCCTGCCACGAGAAGGCCCGGAGTTTCTTGGGCGAATACCTCGGTCTGAGGGTCGACCATCTCCCGGCCCTCGTTATCAACGGAGAGAGGAAAACGAGTTGGACGCACTTCGATCCGTCCGCCGTATGCACTACCCGTGACGCTGATGTGGCTCGCCGGTGTGCAGAGGTGGCGGGCACGGCTCTGTGCCCCATCGGAGTGGACAGCTTCCATCTGACCGTGTACTCGGGAACCGACGGAATTTTCTATGCGGGGTTTGATTCATCGGTCTATCGATATGGGGAGGACCGGAACGCGATGTTCTCGATGATGAAGGCCGGTATCCGACCCACCTCCTTGGGTGACTGGATGGCCTGAGCGCCCTGGCCCTGAGGAAACCGACCCCGTCTCCACCACTCGGTAGCGGTCCGCCGATCCTTCGGCGGACCGCTACCGCTGTCTATCCCGCCGATCGTTGTCGAGGAGAAGAGACCGATGAAAGCGCTGAGAACACTGCCCGCCCTGGCCGCCTGCCTGCTCGGGCTCACCGCCTGCTCCGGATCGGACGGCGGGGGCGACTCCAACACCGGGCAGATCGATACCGGGCCCACCTCCGGGCCCGTGTCGAAGGAGGCGTTGGGGAAGGCCGTCGTCGGGGCCGTGCCCGGGTACAAGGTGGCCGCCGCGAGTGGCGTCGGCGGGAAGGACGTGCGGGTCGCGGAGGACGACGAAGGCTGTCTGCCCGTCGCGCACGCGCTCGCCGGGGTCGCGCTCGGGAAGCCGGAGTCGGTGTCCGGGCGGCGGTTGAGCGGGGACGGGGTGGAGACCGCCGTGACGCTGGGGCTGTACGACCGGGACGGCGGGCCCGCCGTGATGGACGGGCTGGCCGAGGCGTTGAAGAAGTGCGCGGGCGGGTTCGATGTCACCGTCGCCGGGGCCGGGCAGCGGGTGGCGAAGGTGGTCGCGGAGGTCGCGCCGCAGGGGGCCGAGCAGGCCATGGCGTTCGGGGCCGAGGTGACCCGGGAGGGGAAGACCGTGCCGGTGAAGGTGGTGGTGTTCCGCAAGGGGTACACCGTCGGTCAGCTCAGCGCGACCGCCGCCAAGACCGGCACGAAGGACTTCGTCTTCCCGGTGAAGGTGTTCGAGGCGCAGATCGTCCGGCTGGCGTGATCCGCCGCCAGGCCGTCACCAGCGCTCCGGCGGCGGGGACGTCAGATGGTCCACCAGCCGGGCGACCCGGTCGCGGAAGGTGCGGCGGCCCCGGACCGGCAGCGGATGGCCGTTCTCCCCCGCCGCCGCGCTCACCAGGTGCTGGACCGTGTCGAGGTCGATTCCGTCCGTGCCCGGGGCGACCGTGAGGGATTCATGGGCGAGGGACAGGACGTCCCGGTCGCCCGTGTCGAGGGTGAAGAGGGTGACCCCGGCGCGGCGGGCGGCTTCGAGGTCGGTGAGGAGGGCGTCGCCGGGGCGGTCGGGGGCGACCAGGAGCAGGGTCTCGCCGCGCCGGGCCCGGTGGAGCCGGGCGGGGCCGACGGCGAGATGGGGCGGGTCCCCGGGGCGGGCGCGGTGGCGGATCAGGGTGGGGGCGAGTTCGGTCCGGCCCGACCAGGCGGCCTCGTCGACGAGATGGGCGGCGAGGTGCCACGGCTCGTACTCCTCGGTGCCGAGGAGCAGGAGCCCTTCGCCGCGCGGGGAGACCGAGCCCCGGAGCGCGCTCGCGAACCGCCGGGCCGCGCCCGGCCACTCGGTCCCCGCCAGTACCTCGCGCAGCAGCGCCACCCGTACAGCGTCCATGGGGCCGCATCCTGTCCCGGGGCGCGGACCGGGGGTGGCGCTATCACCACGCCTCACCCGTACGAGGGTGCTACCTGCGAGTAGGGTCGGCGCATGACTTCCACTGACAGCACTGCCAAGCCCGCTCCCAAGGACCCCTGGGAGCTGCCCGATGTGTCGGGGCTCGTGGTCGGGGTCCTCGGTGGCACCGGTGACCAGGGGCGGGGGCTGGCCTACCGGTTCGCCCTGGCCGGGCAGAAGGTGATCATCGGTTCGCGGGCCGCCGAGCGGGCCGAATCGGCGGCGGCCGAGCTGGGGCTCGGGGTCGAGGGCGCCGACAACGCCGAGTGCGCCCGGCGCAGCGATGTGGTGATCGTGGCCGTGCCGTGGGACGGACACGCCGCGACGCTGGAGTCGCTCCGCGCGGAGCTGGCCGGGAAGCTGGTGATCGACTGCGTCAATCCGCTGGGCTTCGACAAGAAGGGCGCGTACGCGCTGAAGCCGGCCGAGGGCAGCGCCGCCGAGCAGGCCGCCGCGCTGCTGCCGGATTCGCGGGTGACGGCGGCGTTCCACCATCTCTCCGCCGTTCTCCTTCAGGACGCGTCGGTCGAGGAGATCGATACCGATGTGATGGTGCTGGGCGAGTCGCGGGCCGATACGGATGTCGTCCAGGCGCTGACGGCGCGGATTCCGGGGATGCGCGGGGTCTTCGCGGGCCGGCTGCGCAACGCGCATCAGGTGGAGTCGCTGGTGGCGAATCTGATCTCGGTGAACCGGCGGTACAAGGCGCACGCGGGGCTGCGGGTCACCGACGTGTAAGACGTGCGAGCGGTGTGCGGGGCGGGCCGTGCCCCGGGCCGTCGCCCCGCTCGGCGGCCCGGCGCCGCCCGGACCCGCCGTACGGGACCGGGCGGGGCATGGGGGACACTGGACCGTACGCCACGTCCGCGCGTCCGCGCGTCCGCGCGGCTGTGTCCGACTGTTCGACTGTTCGACCGTCCGATCAGGAGCCCTCCCCCATGCCCCGCCTCGCCGTCTACACGCTCGCCGCCTGTCTGCTCGCCGTGGTCGCCGCTGTGGTCTCGTTCGTCCAGGGCATGTGGATCGGCGTCGTCTGGGTGCTGCTGGCCGGTCTTTCGTCCAATATGACCTGGTACTACATCAAGCGGGGCAAGGCCGAGCGCGCCACCGGCTGAGCCGACCCGCCCGTCACCGGCCGCCCTGAGCCGACCGGTGCAGACCCGGGCCGGGGGCAGGAAAACCGGTTGCCCGGGCCACCGGATCCGGCGGACGATGACGCGTTGTGTCCTCCAAGCTCTCCGCGATACTCCCCGATCTCGCGCCCTGGCGCTCCTCCCGTGACTTCCGGCTGCTCTGGCTCCAGGGGCTGATCACCTACTTCGGCAGCTTCATGGCGATGATCGCCCTGCCGTTGCAGATCAAGGACCTCACCGAGTCCCCGCTGGCGGTGGGCGCGATGGGCGCGGTCGAGCTGGTGCCGCTGATCGTGTTCGGGCTCTACGGCGGCGCGCTGGCGGACGCCATGGACCGCCGGAAGCTGATTCTGTGGACGGAGGCCGGGCTCGGGCTGCTGGCGCTGATCCTGCTGGTCAACGCGGTACTGCCGGAGCCGATGCTGTGGCCGCTGTATGTGGTGGCCGCCGGGGTATCGGCGCTGGCCGGGCTTCAGCGCCCGGCGATCGACTCGCTGATCGCCCGGATCGTGCCGCACGACCAGCAGACCGCGGCGGCGGCGCTCAACGCGCTGCGCTGGCAGGCCGGGGCGATCGTCGGGCCGTCGGTGGCCGGTGTGGTGGTGGCGTACGCGGGCCATCCGGCGGCGTACGCCGTCACGGTGCTCACCTTCACGGTCTCCGTACTGCTCTGTCTGCGGCTCGCGCCCGCGCCGCCCGCCCGTGAGGCGGAGAAGCCCTCCCTGAAGGGCATCGCGGAGGGCGCGCGATATGCCTGGTCACGGCCGGTACTGCTGGGGACGTACGCGGTCGATCTGGCGGCCATGGTGCTGTCGGCGCCGATGGCCCTGCTGCCGTTCCTCGCGGACGAGCTGGAGGCCGAGTGGTCGCTGGGGCTGATGTTCGCGGCGATGGGTCTCGGTTCGGTCGTCCTCAGTCTGACCAGCGGCTGGACGGCCCGGGTCAAGCGGCACGGCCTGCTGGTGATCTTCGGCGCCGCGGGCTGGGGGGTGGGCATCGTGGGCGCGGGCCTGGTGGGGAACGTCTGGCTGGTCCTGGTCTGTCTGGCGGTGGCGGGCGCGGCGGACATGCTCAGCGGGCTGGCCCGCTCGACGATCTGGAACCAGACGATCCCGGACGGGCTGCGCGGCCGGCTGGCGGGTATCGAGGTGCTCTCGTACAGCGTCGGCCCCCAGCTGGGCCAGGTCAGGGCGGGCGCCCACGCGGGCTGGACCGGTACCCGCCCGGCGATCTGGGCGGGCGGCGTGGCCTGTGTGGTCTTCGTCGGCGCGCTGGCCGCGGCCCTGCCGAAGCTGGTCAAGTACGACGCCTCGACGGACGAGGACGCCCTGCGCCGCCGCGCCGAGAAGGAGTCGGCGGACGCGACGGGCCCGGTGGACCCGGCGCCCGCCGCCCGCCCGGTGGACGGAAGCCCGCTGCCGACGACGCAGCCTTAGGGCGGTCGGCCCGGCCGGGCCCGTACACCGTACGGATCATGCCGCCGGGGGACTACTGGCACGGACACCGGGCGGGCCCTACGCCCCCGGAGCCGTCACCGGCCCCCGGGTCCGTCGTCCGCTCCCCCGTCGGCGGGCTTGTCGTGCCAGCGGGGGTCCGTCTCCCACTCCTCGTTCCGTTCGCGGGCCGTCTCCATGGCGGCGGCGGCCTCCTTCGGGGTGGCGTACGGGCCGAAGCGGTCCTTGGCCGGGCATTCGGGGCCCTCCTCGACCTTCTGGTGCTTCAGGCAGTAGAACCATTCGCCGGGCTTGCCGGTGGGTGCCTTCTTGAAGAGGGCCATCGCCGCTCCTTCCCCCTCGTGGATCGTCTCTCGTGGGTCCTGCCGGGCCGGGCGGCCGGGTCCGGCCGCTCGCGACCATGCTGCCCCACCCCCGCTGGTTAGACTCGTTGACATGTCTGGCCAGTCGCTGCTCGCGCCCGGGGTGCTCTCCCCCGCCCGTTCCGTTCCCGCCGCCGTCAAGCGCCCCGAGTACGTCGGGAAACCCGCGCCCACCCCTTATACGGGGCCCGAGGTGCAGGACCCGGAGACCGTCGAGCGGATGCGGGTCGCCGGGCGGCTCGCCGCCCGGGCGATGGAGGAGGCGGCCCGGCACATCGCGCCGGGGGTGACCACGGACGAGCTGGACCGGGTGGCGCACGAGTACCTCTGCGACCACGGCGCCTATCCGTCGACCCTGGGCTACCGGGGCTTCCCCAAGTCGCTCTGCGCCTCCGTGAACGAGGTGATCTGCCACGGGATCCCCGACTCGACCGTACTGAACGACGGCGACATCGTGAACCTCGACGTCACCGCGTTCATCGGCGGGGTGCACGGCGACAACAACGCCACCTATCTCTGCGGCGCGGTGGACGAGGAGTCCCGGCTGCTGGTGGAGCGGACCCGGGAGTCCCTGAACCGGGCGATCAAGGCCGTGAAGCCGGGGCGGCAGATCAATGTGATCGGCCGGGTCATCGAGTCGTACGCCAAGCGGTTCGGCTACGGCGTGGTGCGGGACTTCACCGGTCACGGGATCAACACCTCCTTCCACTCCGGACTGATCGTGCCCCACTACGACGCCCCGCACGCGACGACGGTGATCCAGCCGGGGATGACCTTCACCATCGAGCCGATGCTGACGCTGGGTACCCACGAGTACGACATGTGGGAGGACGGCTGGACCGTGGTGACGAAGGACCGGAAGCGGACCGCCCAGTTCGAGCACACGCTGGTCGTCACGGAGACCGGGGCGGAGATCCTGACGCTGCCCTGAGCCGTCGGGGGCGGGCCGTCTCCCGGGAGTCCTTTCCCGACAACGCGTCGGGAAGGTGTTGACTTAGGTAAGCCTAAGTAGAGAGAATCGAACCGGCAACAGGCATACCCGGCCGTCGGTGTTCGTCGGTGTTCGTCGGTGTTCATCGGCGTGTTCGTCGGTCGTGTTCCGTTCGCGTCTTTTGCCGTGCTCCTTCCCCTCGCCTCCCGGAGGACCGCCTTGGACGTCATCGCAGCCACCACCGGCACGCCCTTCTCCCACCTCCTCCGCACCACGACCCACGACAAGCACGACGAGGCCAACGCCTCGCCGTTCATCGGCCATCTGCTCGCGGGCAGGCTCGGGATAGCCGCCTACGCCCGCTACACCGAGCAGCTCTGGTTCGTCTACCGGGCGCTGGAGGAGGCGGGCGAGGCCCTCAGGGACGACCCGGTCGCGGGCCCCTTCGTCCGGGACGAGCTGCTGCGTACGGTCGAACTGGAGCGCGACCTGACCTTCCTCCTCGGCGACGGCTGGCGGTCCGGGGTCACCCCCCTGCCCGCCACGGCGGCCTATGTCGCCCGGGTCGAGGAGTGCGCCAGGACCTGGCCCGCCGGGTTCGTCGCCCATCACTACACCCGCTATCTCGGCGATCTCTCGGGCGGCCAGGTCATCCGCGACCAGGCGGAGAAGACCTGGGGCTTCAGCCGCAAGGGCGACGGCGTCCGGTTCTACGTCTTCGAGGAGATCTCCAACCCGGCCGCGTTCAAGCGGATGTACCGGGAGCTGCTGGACACGGTGAACGCGGACGATCTGGAGAAGCAGCGGATCGTGGAGGAGTGCCGCCGGGCGTTCGACTTCAACAGCGCCGTCTTCTGGGAGCTGAACGAGGCGTATCCGCTGAGCGCCTGAGCGGATACGCGCGAAACGGCCGGAGGGCCGGGGATCCATCGCGGCCGCCCTCTCCGTCCTCACCTGCGCCGCCACGACCTTCGCGTTCCTCCAGCGGTCCGCCGCCATCGC
>NZ_JBEYIS010000087.1:0-21932 GCF_040635975.1 Streptomyces sp. NPDC006798 | reverse complement strand
CAGGGCCCCGCCCCCGGCCGCGGGCCGGGGTGCGCGGGGCCCGCGGAGGCCGTGGTCACTGCCCGGGGCGGACGGAGCCGACCGACGGGCCCTCCCGGGTCAGACGGTGAACTCGTCGGTGATCAGCGTCCCGTCGAAGGTGGTCATCACGGAGACGTATCCGTAGTGCACATCCGTCGTGGGAAAGCTGGTGAGGCTCCAGGGCGCGTCGACCACCCCGGGCCCGCACGGCAGTTGGCCGGAGCCGTTCGGCATGGCGATGGGCATCAGCTGGAGCGCGCTGAAGCTGACCGGGACGGTGGTCCCGGCCGGTGCGGTACAGGTGTAGATCCCGCCGATGGTGAGAGTGCCGAAGATCGAGGGGTGCATCGGGGGGTCGACATCCGCCCACTGCACATCCATCGACTTGACCGACTGCGGCTGGGCGGCGGCGCCGGTGGCTGTGACGCCCACGCCCGTCAGGGCTGTCAGGGCGGCAGTGGCGAGTGTCGCCGCGCAGCGGGATCTTAAGGTCAGGCTCATGACATTCCCCTGATGGGTGCGGGCCGGTTCGGCCGTACGGTTGAGGAAGTCCAGATCTACCCGCGCCCGGCGGCGGCCGGCAGTCGCACGGCACGGCGCGCGGGGGCAGAGCCTCACGGGGAAGGCGGCGGGGTCACCGAACGCCGCCCCGGGAGCAGGCACCGGAGCGTCACCGGCTCGGCGCACACGCGCGCATGGTGCTCAGCGCCGCCGTCGCGGCCGCCACCACGGCGGGCCATTCCGGGGACTGCACGTAGGCCGCGTCGGGCGACTCGCCGAGCCGTTCGATCAGTGGCACCAGCAGTCGGGCCAGCCGGCGCATGGCTTCGGCTTCCCACGCCGTTCGAAAGATCGCCCCGATCTCCTCTTCCGGATGATCGAGCGCCCGTACGTCGTCGAGAGCGTTGACGGCCATGGTCAGGTCGTACAGCATCCCACCGCGACGCGGTCGGCCCTCCACCCGGACTTGCTGCTGGCACTCGACGTCCGCCAGCGCTTCGAGCCCGTCCAGAGCCCACATGCGCAGATCCGGACACGCGACCTGGTGCGTCCGACCGGTGAACTCCGTCTCTCCCCCTGCCGAGCCGGGCGCCCGAGTCCACGAGAGGACTGCCGGGACGAGCCACCCGGCTCGGTATCCGTCGATCCCGCCGACGCCCCGGCTCCGGCCCCCGAACCCGGGGCGGATCCGATGACCGTACCTCCACCGCTGTGTTCCGGTCGATGAACTACGGCCGGCCCCCGCAGGCGCGGTCGGCACTTTGATTCATCCGGTCGATGCGGGATGCGCGTCAAACCCTGAAGCCGAAGACTCCGTGGTGATCGGCAGTACGGGAGCCGGGGGATCCGGACCGGCGCTGTGGGACGGGGTCCGCAGGAATGGCCTCAGGACCGGCCCCCGGTCGGTCTTCCGGTCTCCGCTGCCCACCATGACCGCCCCTCCGGCACGGCCGGTGCGGACGGGGTGGGGATCACGGCGGGCTCCGGTCCGGGTACGCCGGGGGCGGTCGGGCCGAACGGTCGCCCGGTCGCCGGAGACCGGCGCGGGAACCGTCACCTGGTGATAGGGACAACGCGCGGGCGGCTCGGCCATCATCGGATATGGACACCAGCTCAGGCGCTTCCCGCCGATCCTTTGTGACCGCCCTTGGCGCAGGAACGATTCTGCCGATGGTCGGACCGTCCCCGGGCGCCGCCGCCGCGCCCCGGCCGACGGCGACCGGTGCCGCCGCCGTACCTCCGCCGGAGGTGACGGCCGGTGCCTCCCGGACCTCGGTGACGATCGCCGCGTACGACCCCGCCCGCTACACCCGGGCCGCCTCGGGGGCGCTGACCGTCTCCGGCCTGGGCGGAACACCCGCCCGGACCGGGGTCGTTCACGAGGGGGAGCAGCTCGCCATCCTGACCCAGGGCTGTCGTACCGTCGTCCTGGCCGGGCCCGAGCGGACCTTCCAGGAGGACAAGCGGCCCTTCGACGACACCTTCCGGCGGACGGTCGCCCAGGGCGGCTGGGGTCTCTCGCCCGGCGGGGGCGGCTGGGACACCGCCAACGGGGAGCCGTCCGACTACTCCGTCGTCCAGGGTGCCGGGATCGTCTCGGTCGTCCGGGAGCGCCCCGGCAGCCGTCATCTCACCCTCAGGGACGACCGGGTGGCCGATCTCGACGCCGTGCTCACCGGGTCGTTCGGGGCGAGTCCGGCGGACGCCCCGCGCTCCCTCGCCCTCACCTTCGGATTCCAGACCGTCAGCCGGCACTGCCGGGCCCGGCTCGCGTTCACCGCCGCCGGCGCGGTGACGCTCCGGCTGGAGAAGGCCGTCAGCGCCACGTCGGTGGTCTCCCTTGCGACCGCTTTCCCGGTCGCCGACAGCACTCCGGCGAACTCCTCCTGGTCCGTGCGGGTGGAGCGGACCGGGACCACGATCCGGGCCCGGGCCTGGCGGGCGGATCTGCCGGAGCCCGCCGTCTGGCAGGTGGCCGCGGAGAACGAGCCGCTCGTCGCGGGAAGGATCGGGGTACGGGCCGACGCCGACAGTACGACCGCCGACACCGAGCTGCGGGTCGGCCGGGTCCGGGTCCTCTCCGCGACCTGGGACACCCCGGTGACCGTCACCCACCGCTCCTGGGTACGGGTCCTGCCCCAGCCCTTCGACGGCACCTGGAGCGCCGGGGTGGAGGAGCGGGTCCGGGGCTGGCTGGGCTCCACCGCGCCCGACGCCCTCGGCTACGGCTGGCACTTCCTGCCGGGCGCGCCGCCGGTGGCGTCGTACCGTACCGGGCCGCCGGAGCTGGGGGCGCCGGTGCTCGGCACATCGGAGTACGGGCCGCCCCAGCCGGGTGGCGCCCGGGACGAGGGCGCCGACTTCCACGAGTACATGGGGGTCGACTGGACGTTCGGCCGGGTTCCGTCGGGGACGCTCACGAGGACCGCCGATCCCCGGTTCGCCGGGGCGCTGGACTGCTCCGGCTACATCCGGATGGTGTTCGGCTACCACCTGGGCGTACCGCTGGCGCACGAGAGCGACCACACCTCGCCAGGTCTGCTGCCGCGCCGGTCCGCGGACATGGCGGTACGGGCGCCCGGTGCCGTGATCGCGCAGGCGGCGGGCGCGCCCCCGGCGCTGACCGGGCTCCAGCCCGGCGATCTGGTCTTCTTCGACGCGGAGAGCGACACGGGGAACGAGATCGATCACGTGGGGATGGCCCTGGGGACGGATACCGCGGGTGTCCCGAGGTTCCTCTCCAGCCGTAAGACACCGAACGGGCCGACCGCGGCGGACCTCGGCGGGGCGTCGGCGCTCACCGGTACGGGGACGTACGCCACGACCCTGCGGACGGTACGCCGCGTCTGAGAGCGCCCCCCGTCCGCTCGTCCGACGGCACGGGCGGACGGTCCGGCGGCATGGCCGATGCGGGCGCGGAGGCCGCCGGGTCCCGGCCCCGGCGGCCCGTTCGCCGGGCCGCCGGGGCCGGTGGGCGCGGCCACCGCCGGACGCCCCGGGGACAACCCAGAGTCCAAAGATCTCCAACCGTCTTTCCGGGGTTCGGCGATCGGTGGTACCGGGGCGGACGGGGCGGGTGCGCACCGTCGATTCTTCCGGTCATGCACGAATGACCGAACGGAGATGTCATGTACGAACACTCGGCCGACCGCGACGGGCCGGCCGGAAGGGAGCGGGGCGCCGTGCGGACATCGGCGGAGGCGGCCCGGATCGTGGGCTGGCTCGCCGCCAGGGACGAGGCGGAGCACGGGTTGCGGGAGGCGGTGGGGCGGCCGCCGAGCCAGCGGGACGACACCGTGGACCGGATGGCGGAGGCGTTGCGGGCGGCGGCGCTGGGGCTGGCGGAGCCCGCGGTGGCGCTGGCGGCCGGGGTGCCGGAGCGGCTGCTGCGGAGGTGGCGGGAGCAGGATCCGGCGTTCGGCGCCGCGATGCGGGCGGCGGAGGAGCTGGCCGCCGGGCACGGGGTGGCGGCCGGGGGCGAGCCGACGGCGGCGATGCTGCGGGTGGTGCTCGACGGGGTGCTGAGGGGGTTGCCCTGCACGACGGCGGCGCGGGTGGCGGGCTTCTCGGTGCGGCGGTTCAACCGGCTGCGGCGGACCGGGCCGGGGGCGAAGCTGCTGCAGGCGGCCCTGCGGCAGCGGGCCGGGACGGGCGGGAGCCGCGGCTATCGGCTGGTGCGGCTCGACGATCCCCTGTTCTCCCCGGAACTCTCCCCCGACGACGACAGGTCGACTTAGGTTAGCTTTACCTAAGTAGCCGTTGAGCGGCGACCGGCCGCTCCGCCCGAGGGAGACCTCCGGTCATGAACCTTCCCCCCGCCACGCCCTATCCGATGCCCGCGGCCTCCGCGCTGCCCGGCTCCGCCCACGACTGGGTCCTCGAACCCGAACGGGCCGCACTGCTGATCCTCGGCATGCAGCCCCGCTTTCTCAGCGCCTTCCCCGCGGCCGCCGAACCCGGCGCCCGCCTGCTCGCCCATACCGAGGCGCTGCGCGGCGCCGCCAGGGCCCGGGGCATCCCCGTGGTCTTCGGGTACGCCCCCGGCGCGAGCCCCGGCCCCGGCGAGGGCGCGCCGGTGGCCCGCCGGGGCGACCATGTCATCACCTACGTACGGGAGAACGCCTTCCTCCGCAGCCATCTGGGCCGGGTGCTCGCCGCGGGCGACCGCGACCAGCTGGTGATCTGCGGACTGTTCGCGGCGGGCGGGGTGCTGCTCACCGCCGCCGACGCCCGGATGCGCGGGATGCGGCCGTTCGTCGCGGCGGACGCCGTGGCCGACACCGATCCCGACGACCACGCGCTCGCCCTGCGCTGGACCGCCGCCCGCTGGGGTGCCGTCCGTACCACCCGCCGTCTCGTCGAGGAAATGGAGGCCCCATGACCGATCCGCGGTATCCGCGGCCGAGGACCGTGATCGAAGCCCTGCCCTGGCTGGAACGCCATCGGGAGCAGATCGTCGTGGTCAAGTTCGGCGGCCACGCCATGGTCGACGAGGAGCTCAAACGGGCCTTCGCCGCCGATGTCGTCTCGATGCGCTACGCCGGACTCAGACCGGTCGTGGTGCACGGCGGCGGACCCCAGATCAGCGCGCTGCTGCGGCGGCTGGACCTGGAGGTGACCTTCGCGGCCGGACTGCGGGTGACCACCCCCGAGGTGATGGAGGTGGCCCGGATGGTGCTGGCCGGGCAGGTGCAGCGGGAGCTGGTCGGGCTGATCAACGAGCACGGCCCGTTCGGCGTCGGGATGACCGGCGAGGACGCCAGGACGATGACGGCGGTACGGCGCCCGGCGCTGGTCGACGGGCGGGCCGTGGACATCGGGCAGGTCGGCGAGGTCGTCTCGGTGGACCCGGACACGGTACGGGCGCTGCTGGACCGGGGGCGGATCCCGGTGATCTCGCCGATCGCGGCCGGGGCGGAACCGGGTGGCACCGGGGTCTACAACGTCAACGCGGATCTGGCCGCCGCCGCGCTGGCCGCGGCGCTCGGCGCGGAGAAGCTGGTGGTCCTCACGGACGTCGCCGGTCTCGTACCGGACTGGCCGCACGGCACCGAGGTGGCGCCCCGGCTGACGACCGGCGAGCTGGCGGCGCTGCTGCCGACGCTGGGCGGCGGGATGGCGCCCAAGATGGAGGGCTGCCTGCGGGCGGTCCGGGGCGGGGTCGGGACGGCGCACGTCCTGGACGGGCGGGTACCGCACTCGCTGCTGCTGGAGGTGTTCTCGGACGAACCGCCGGGGACCCGGATCGTGCCGGGTCCGGAACCGGTGCCCGCCGGAGCGGCCCCGGCCCGTCCAAGCCCGGGACCGAACGCGTCCAACACATCGCTCTGAAAACCGGCCGTCCGGAGGATCCCCCGAGGTCCCCCGGGCGGCCCTCGGCCGGGTACGGCGGTCCGCCCGGACCGCCGCCCGGCCCTCGGCCGACGCGCCCCGGCGATCCCCGCGGGGCCTGGTTCCGGCCGCTCAGGGGCGGTCGGCGCCGGGGCGTACGGGGCTCCGCCGACGCCGCCGCGACCCTCCCCCGCCTTCTCCGATCCCCCCTCTGATCAGGCGCGTTGGCGCACAGTTGGGCCTTCGATTCCGCAGTTGAGCGCACTTGACACTCCCCGAACGATCGGTGATGTTAGGCCAGCCTTACCTAAGTAGCCGGGTGAGTCCGAGGAAGGATGGGCATGTCCGCACCACACGCGCACGCCGGGTCCGGGGAGCCGTCTCCAGGAGTTCTGGATCTGGTGGGCATCGGCTTCGGCCCCGCCAACCTGGCCCTGGCGATAGCCGTCGCCGAGCACAACGCCGCGAGCGCCGCCCACGACGGGCTGAGATCGGCGTTCATTGAGCGGCAGGATCGTTTCAGCTGGCATCCCGGCATGTTGCTGGAGGGCGCCACCATGCAGGTGTCGTTCCTCAAGGACCTGGTCACCCAGCGGAATCCGAGCAGCCCGTACAGCTTTCTGCACTATCTGCGGGAGCACGGCCGGCTGGCCGACTTCATCAACCAGAAGACGTTCTTCCCGACCCGGGTCGAGTTCCACGACTACCTCCGCTGGTGCGCCGAGGACTTCACGGCACAGACCGTGTACGGCACCGAGGTCACCGGGATCCGGCCCGTACCGGGCCCCCCGGGCGACGGTCCGGTGGACGTCCTGGAGGTGGCGTGCGGCCCCACCCGGGAGGCCGGCCCGGACCGGGCCCGCCCGCTGCGGACCCGCAATGTGATGCTGGGGACGGGGCTGCGGCCCCGGCTGCCGGAAGGCATCGGCGCCGGAGCGCGGATCTGGCACAACTCGGAGCTGCTGCACCGCACCCGGGCGCTGACCGGCCCCCTGAGGCACCGGCGGTTCGCCGTGGTGGGGGCGGGCCAGTCGGCGGCCGAGGTCGTCGGCCATCTGCACCGAGCCTTCCCCGGCGCCCAGGTGTGCGCCGTCTTCACCCGGTACGGCTACAGCCCGGCGGACGACAGCCCGTTCGCCAACCGCATCTTCGACCCGGAGGCCGTGGACGCCTTCTTCGGCGCCCCGGAGGAGGTCAAGCGGGGGCTGCTCGACTACCACGGGAACACCAACTACTCGGTGGTCGACGGAGAGCTGATCGAGCAGCTGTACCGGACCGTCTACCAGGAGAAGGTCACCGGCACCGAGCGGCTGCGGATCCTCAACGCCAGTGAGCTGACCGGGGTCTCCGAGCAGCCGGACGGGGTCCGGGCCACGGTCCGCTCCCTGCTGACCGGCGCCACGGAGCCCCTGCTCTGCGACGCCGTGGTGTACGCCACCGGCTACCGGGCCGCCGATCCCCGGGAGTTGCTGGGCGGGCTGGGCGACGAGTGCCTGACGGACGGTCAGGGACGGTTGCGGATCGGCCGGGACCACCGGATCGCCACCACGTCCCGGGTCCGGGCCGGGATCTACGTCCAGGGCGCGGCCACCGAGCACAGCCACGGCATCACCTCGTCCCTGCTGTCCACCCTCGCGGTACGGTCCGGCGAGATCCGCGACTCCCTGCTGCTGCACGGCGCGGAGCGGGCCGTACGGGCGGACCGCGCACCGGACGGGCCGCCGCCCGAGCCCGCCGCCGTCCTTCCCGCCGGTCATCGGAGCTGAGCCGTGACCACCACCTTCTCCCCCACACCCGTCCCCCCGGCCGCCGCCCCCGGCGAGGCCGGTCCGGGGATCCCCCTGACGGCCGCGCAGGCCGAGTTCCTGGCCGCGCAGACCGCCGCGCCCGACTACGCGGGACACAACGTCGGCCAGTACGTGGAACTGATGGGCCCGGTCGATACGGAGGCGCTGCGCGACGCCGTCGCGGACGCCCTCGACGAGGCGCCCTGGCTGCGGTTCCGGCTCACCCGGGGGCACGACGGGCCCCGGCAGACCCCGGTTCCCGCCACGGGCGGGCCCCGGCGGCCCGCCGTGCTCGACACCTCCGGCGCCGCCGATCCGGTGGCGGCCGCCCTGCGGCTGGTCCGGGGGCAGCTGGCCTGTCCGCCGCGGCTGGATCTGCTCGCCGCGCCGCCGGGCCCGGACGGGGTCCCCGATCTGGCCGGGAGCGTTCTGGTCACGGTCGGCCGGGACCATCATCTGCTGGTGCAGTTCTGCCATCAGCTGGCGGTCGACGGACACGGCCTCGCCCTGCTCAACCACCGGGTCGCCGAGCTGTATTCGGCCGCCGTGCGCGGCCGGGCCGCCGGTCCCTCGCCGTTCGCGCCGGTGACGGCGCTGGTCGAGGCCGAGAGCGCGTACGCGGACTCGGCCGAGCGCCGGGCCGATCTGGCCGCCTGGACCGGGCGGCTGGCGGGAGCCGCCTACCCGGGCCCGCTGCGCGGCCGGGGCGCGCCGCCCGCCGACACCGCCGTCCGCCGGACCGTGGTATTGCCGTCGGCGGCGACCGCGGCCGTCGAGAACGCGGCCCGGGGCGCGGGGGTGACCTGGGGCGAGGCCGTACTGGCGGCCACCGCCGCGTTCACCGCGGCGCGGACGGGGGCGCCGGAGGCGCTGCTCGCCGTCTACGCGGCGGCGCGTACCGCGCCCGGCACCCTGCGGGTGCCCTCGGCGGCGGTGAACATCCTGCCGGTCCGGATCGCCGCCGGGCCCGCCGACACCTTCCGGGATCTGCTGGCCCGGGCGGCGGCCGAGACCGCGTTCCTCCGCCGGCACCAGCGGGTGCGGGGGTCCGATGTGGCGCGGGCGCTCTGGCCGGAGCACCGCGGGCACCGGGTGCCCGGCCCCCTGGTCAATCTGCGGCCCTTCGAGACCGAACTGGACTTCGCGGGGGTCCCCGGCCGGGTGGTGAGCCTGGCGTCGGGCCCGGTGGACGAGCTGGCGATCAGCGCGTCCCGGACCCCCGAGGGCCTGCTGCGGATCGATCTGGACGCCAATCCGGCGCTGTACCGCCCGGACGAACTGGCGGCGGAGGCCACCGGTTTCGCGGCCCTGCTGAGCGACTGGGCGGCCCGGCCCGAGGAGCCCGCCGCGCGGGTGACCGGTGTCCTGGCGGGCGGTCCGGCCGGGGGCGGCGTCCGGGCCGCGGCGGAACCGGCCCGTACGCCGCCCGCGCCCGCCGGGGACCGGGAGCGGGGTCCGGTGACCCTGCTGCCCGCCGCGTACCGGCTGCGGGCGGCCCCCGGTCTGGCCGAGCGGGCCCATGAGCACGTCCTGCTGCGGGTCCCGGCCGGACTGCGGGCGGCGCCGCTGCGGCGTGCCGTCGGCACCCTGGCCCGGCGCCATCCGGCGCTCCGGCTGGCGCTGCACCGGGCGCACGAGGTGTGGAGCCAGGAGGTGCTGACGCCGTCGGCGGCGCCCGCCGTGACCGATCCGGGCACCTTGCGCCGCTATCCGGTGGCGGATCCGGATCCGGCCGGGCGGGACGCGCTGGTGGCCCGGGCGGCCCGGGCCGCCGGGGAGTCGCTGGATCCGGCCGTGGCACGGGTGTTCCGGGCGGTCTGGTTCGACGCGGGCCCGGCCGAGCCGGGGCGGCTGCTGCTGGTGGCGCACGCGCTCTCGGTGGACGACGCCTCCTGGCAGCTCATCGCGGACGAACTGCCGGTGCTGTACGACTGGTTCGCCGGTTCGGGGGCCCGTCCGGGCGCCCTCGGCGAGCCGGGTGGCCTGACCGGCTGGGCGGCGGAGCTGGCGACCCGGGCGCAGTCGCCCGAGCGGGTCCTGGAGTTGCCGTACTGGACCGCGCAGGCGTCCGGCCCGGCACCCCGGGCCTGGCCCCCGGTGCCGGGCGGACACCGGCTGAGCACGGTCGTCGAGGTGCCGGTGCCCGCCGGGCCGCCGGGGCCGCATCCGGTCGACGTGGCGCTGCTGGCCGCGCTGGCCCGGACCGCGGCGGGCCGGGCCCGGCTGCACGACGGTGCCCGGCTGGCGGTGGAGCTGGAGCTGCCGCGGCCCGCCGGGGCCCCGCGGACGGCCGGTCGGCTCTCCACGGTGCACGGCGTACGGCTGCCGCTGGATCCGGCGGGTCCCGAGCCGGTGCGGCGGCTGCTGGCGGAGGCGCCCGACGGGGGCCGGGGCCAGGAGCAGCTGCGTCATCTCAATCCGCAGACCTCCGTAGGGCCTTCGGGTCCGGCCGGGCGTGGTGTCGCCTATCGGCGGCGGCACGCGCTGACCGGTCCGGAGTCCGCCGCCGGCTGGGGTCCCGCCCCCGCCGGGGAGTGGCCGGGCGCCGACGCCGGCGGCGGCGAACCGCCGCTGGCGGGGCCGGTGGAGCTGACCGTCACGGTGGCCGCCGCGCCCGGCGGCGGCTGCCGGGCGACCGCGGACTGGCGCTGGTCGGCGGCCCTGTTCGACGCCGCCGAGGCGGCCGAGCTGTCGCGGGCCACGACGGCCCTCGCGGCCCGGTTCGCCGCGTCGGGCTGACCGCTCCGGCCCGGGCCCGCCTCGCCTCCCGGGGTGTTGTCACCGGGGGCGTCCGGGCCGGGGCGGGGGCCGGTGGGCCCGGGGTCGTACGCCCCCGCCGGGCGCGGCCCGTGAGCGGCGTACGGCGGCCGGCGGAGCGCCGGGGAAACCACGGGGGCACCGCTCCCCCGACAGAGACAGACCCATCACACTGCACGACCGGCGCAGATCGCCGGAGCGACCGAAAGACCGAGGAGATTCCGATGGCCACCAACCCCTTCGAGGACGACGAGGCCGGCTACTTCGTACTCGTCAACGACGAGAACCAGCACTCGCTCTGGCCCGCCTTCGCCGCGGTGCCGGACGGCTGGCGGATCGTCCACGGCGAGGACACCCGGCAGGGCTGTGCCGCCTACACCGAGGAGCACTGGACGGATCTCCGCCCCGCCGGCCTGGTGGCCGCCGAGGCGGAGCGCTGACCGCCGCCGGGTGTCACAGCCTCAGCTCGTAGACGCGTGAACCGCGAGCCGGGTCCAGGGCCGCCGCCCATGCGGCGGGGGCCCGTTCCGGCGCCACGGGTGCGAAGCCGTTCCGGAGGAAGAGCCGGGCCGGGCCCGTGGTCGCCGTGAACAGCCGGACCGCACCGCCGCGCCGGGCCCGGTCGAGCGCCGCCCGCAGCAGCGCCGAACCGATTCCCCGGCCCTGACTGCCGTGCTCCACGCAGAAGTTGTGGAGGACGGCCCCGTCCCCTCCCTCGTCCCGTACGGCCACACAGCCGGCCGGTCCTTCGCCGGGGGCGCCCTCCGCGAGGAGGAACTCCCCTATGCGCGCGCGGTAGTGGGCGAGGGGGCGGGGGCGCAGCTCTCCGGAGGCGACAAAGGCCCGGGAGAGGGCGAAGAGGGCTTGTGCGTCTCCCTGGCGGGCCGGTCTGACCGGTCCCGCGGGGAGCTCGACGACGACTGGGATCACGAATATTAGGTTAGCCTTACCTAAGTGACTGGTGAGGTCGGCCTCCCCCGATTCATCAGAGGAAGCAATCGCTGACATGACCGCATCCGCTGCCGCTCCCCTGCCCGCCGGGCCGTTCGCCCTCGACCGTCTGCTGCAGGACGTCACGGACGTTCTCTGCGCCGAACCCGGCGAGATCGACCCCGACGAGAACCTGCTGGACCAGGGCCTCGACTCGATCCGGCTGATGTCGCTGGTGTCCCGCTGGCGCGCGGAGGGCGCGGAGATCGCCTTCGTCGACCTCGCCGAGCGCCCCACCCTGCGGGAGTGGTCGGTCCTGCTCGCGCCCGCCGCGCCCTGATCCGTACCCCCGTCCGTCCGTCGATCCGTTCCCCTCCCCCCGGAGTGCCCCGTGCCCCTGCGCGACCTCGTCATCGACATCGCACCGCTGCGCGACTCACCCGACTTCCGGGCGGTCTTCACCGCCCGTCTGGTGTCGTTGTTCGGCCTCGGCATGGCGTCCGTCGCCCTGGCCGCACAGGTGTGGGACATGACCCGGTCCACCTTCCAGGTGGCCGTGGTCAGCATGATCATGAGCATCTGTGTGCTGCTCGGTTCCCTCTGGGGCGGGGTGGCGGCCGACCGTACCGACCGGCGAACCCTGATCGTCCGGGCCCGGGGCGCGGCGGCGCTGGCCTTCGCCGGTCTCGCCGTCAACGCCTTCCTCCCCGAGCCCACCCTGTGGGCGATCTGGCTCTGTGTCGCCTGGGACGGCGTGGCCACCGGTGTCAGTGTCACCGCCCTGATGGCCGCCGCCCCCACCCTGGTCCGGGACGACCAGCTCCCGGCCGCCGCCGCGCTGGTCTCCCTCACCGGTGAGATCGGCTCCATCGGCGCCCCGTTCCTCGGCGGTGTGCTGCTCGCCCTCTGGGGTCCGGCACCGGTCTTCGCCGTGGCCGCCGTCACCACCGCCCTGACCACCGCCCTCGTGACCCGGGTACGGTCGCTGCCGCCCGGCGGCGCGCATCCCGACGACCCCGACAACGCTGACGACGGGGACGGCACGGAGGACTCCGGGTCCCTGCTCGACGCCTTCCGGTTCGCCGTACGGAACCGGGTGGTCGGCGGACTGCTGCTGCTCGGCGGGGTCACCGCCCTGTTCAACGTGCCCGTGGTGCTCTTCCCCGAGATGGTGGACCGGACCTTCGGCGGCGGTGAGGTGATGCTGGGTCTGCTCTACTCGGCGCCCGCCGTCGGCGCCGTCCTGGTCTCCGCCACCAGCGGCTGGCTCACCCGGGTCGACCGCCCCGGACGGCTGCTGCTGCTGGCCGCCTCCACCGGTGGCGCGGCCACTCTCGGCTTCGGTCTGAGCGGTACCCCGGCCGTCGCGTTCGCCCTGCTCGCCGTCGGCGGGGCCGCCGGGACCGTCTACGAGATCCTGGAGTACTCGCTCGTCCAGCACCACACGCCGGACGCGATGCGCGGCCGGATCGTCAGTGTGATCACCACCCAGGGCACCACCGGTGACGTGGTCGGCGATGTCGAAGTGGCCGCCCTCGCCCGCTGGTTCGGGCCCTCGGGCGCCGCCGTCGTCAACGGCGCCGTCTGTATCGCCGCCGCCGCGGCCGTCGCCCTGGCCGTCCCCGGGCTGCGCCGGGCCACCCTGCCCAAGGCGCCCGGGTCCGACGACGAGACGCCGCCGGACGCCGGTCCGGCCCCGGCCGTCCGGGACACCCCGGCCGCGCCGCGCGGCTGACGCCCCGGCCCGGCCGACGCCCTTCCCCGCCTCCGCCGCCCCGCACCGTACGCCCCGGCCGACCGCCGCCCCGGTCCGCCGACGACCTCTGGAGCACCACCCATGAGCGACCGCATCCCGCAGCGCCTCCCCCTCACCGGGGCACAGGCCGGAGTCTGGTACGGCCAGCGGCTCGATCCGCGGTCCCCGGTCTACAACGTCGGCCAGTACCTGGAGATCCACGGCTCCCTCGACCCGGAGCTGTTCACGGCCGCGCTGCGGCACACGGTCGCCGAGTGCGAGGCGCTGACCGCCCGCTTCGCCGAGGACGCCGACGGCGAGCCGTACCAGCTCGTCCCGGCCGCGCCCGGGCCGGACCCGGTACTGCCCGTCCTGGACCACACCGGGCAGGACGATCCGTACGGTACGGCGATCGAGCTGATGCACCGTGACATGGCGACGCCGGTGGACCCGGCGCGGGACGCCCTGTGGCTGTTCACCCTGCACCGGGTCGCCGACGACCGGTTCCTCTGGTACCAGCGGGTCCATCACATCACCCTCGACGCCTACGGCTTCTCCCTGGTGTCGCGGCGCGCCGCCGAGGTGTACACGGCGCTCGCCGAGGGCCGCGAGCCCGGCGCCAGCCCGTTCCCGCCGCTGTCGGCCGTGGTCGAGGAGGAGGCCGCCTACCGCGACACCGAGCGCCGGGAGAAGGACCGGGCCTACTGGCGGGAGCGGCTGGCGGGGCTGCCGGAACCCGCTCCGTTCTCCGGCGCCGTCCATCCGGCGGCCCACTCCTTCCTGCGCGCCCGGTCCGAGCTGGGTCCCGGGCCGACCGGCCGGCTGCTGGCCTCGGCCCGGTCGGTGAAGGCGAGCTGGGCGGACGCGGTGACCGCCGCCTTCGCGGCCTGGACGCACCGGGCGCAGGGCACCCGGGACGTCGTCCTCTCCCTGCCCGCGATGGCCCGGCTCGGCACCTCGGCGCTCCGGGTGCCCGCGATGGTGGTGAACGTCCTCCCGCTGCGGGTGGGCGTCGCGCCGGGAACCCCGTTCGGGCGGCTGACGGCGGAGGTCGCCGACGGAGTCCGGGGACTCCGCCGCCATCAGCGGTACCGCGCCGAGGAGATCCGCCGCGAGCTGGGTCCCGGGGTGACGGAGGGCACCGCCGTCTTCGGCCCGATGGTGAACGTCAAGTCCTTCGACTACGGACTGAGCTTCGCCGGGGCGCCCGCCACCGTGCACAACGTGGCCGCCGGGCCCGTCGACGATCTGACCCTGGGCGTCCACCACGACGAGGCCGACGGGACCATCCGGCTGGAACTGGACGCCAACCCCCTCGCCTACGACCGGACCGCCGTCGAAGCGCTGCTCGCCGAGTTCACCGGCTTCCTCGCGGCCTGCGCCGAGGCCGGTCCGGAAACGCCCGTCGGGGCGCCCGATCTGCTCGGCCCGGCCGCGCTCGCCGAGGCCGTCGACGCGGCCCGCGGCCCGGTGCGGACCGTCCCGGACGCCCCGGTCACGGCCCGGTTCGAGGCGGCCGCGCGCCGCCATCCCGACCTGCCCGCGGTGATCGCCGGGGAGACCGTCCTCAGCCATGCCGCGCTCCACGCCGCGGCGGGCCGGCTGGCCCGGCTGCTGATCTCCCGGGGCGTCGGCCCGGAGTCCTTCGTCGGGATCGCCGTACCCCGCCGGGCCGAACTGATGGTGGCGCTGCTCGCGGTCCTCAAGGCCGGTGGCGCGTATCTCCCGCTCGATCTCGAATACCCGGCCGACCGGCTGCGGTTCATGGTGGACGACGCCCGCCCGGTCTGTGTGCTGACCACCCTGGACGGCGCCGCCGCCGCGCCCGACGCGCCCGGTACGGAACGGATCGTGCTGGACGCCCCCGACACCCTCGCCGAACTCGCCGCCCTGCCGGACGGGCCGGTCGGCGACGGCGACCGGCTCGCCCCGCTGTCCGGGGACCACCCCGCGTACGTCATCCACACCTCGGGCTCCACCGGCCGCCCGAAGGGGGTCGTCGTCCCGCATGCGGCGCTCGCCGCCTTCCTCGACACCCAGACCGGGGCGCTGGATCTCGAACCGGGCGACCGGCTGGTCGCCGTCACCACCGTCTCCTTCGACATC
This sequence comes from Streptomyces sp. NPDC006798, assembly GCF_040635975.1. Classification (NCBI taxonomy): domain Bacteria; kingdom Bacillati; phylum Actinomycetota; class Actinomycetes; order Kitasatosporales; family Streptomycetaceae; genus Streptomyces; species Streptomyces sp. NPDC006798. The sequence continues at coordinate 6,764 of NZ_JBEYIS010000087.1, read as the reverse complement.
CACGTCCTGGAGCTGCACACCCCGCTGCTCCACGGAGCCGCCGTCGTGCTCGCCGACCGGGACACCGTCCGGGCCCCGGCCGCGCTGGCCGCCCTGATCGACACGCACCGCCCGGCGGTCGTCCAGGCCACCCCGTCGCTCTGGCAGGCGCTGCTGGCGGACGGCGCGCCGACGACGCTGGCCGGGACCCGGATCCTGGTCGGCGGCGAGGCGCTGCCCGCGGTGCTGGCCGAGCGGCTGGCCCGTACCGGCCGGTCGGTGACCAATGTGTACGGTCCCACCGAGGTCACCGTCTGGGCGACCTCGGCGGAGCTGGCGGCGGACCACACCGGGGTGCCCGGCATCGGCCGGCCGTACCCGAACACCCGGGCCCATGTGCTCGACGGGGCGCTGCGGCCGGTGCCGCCGGGCCGTACCGGAGAGCTGTATCTGGCGGGCCGTCAGCTGGCCCGCGGCTATCTGGGGCGTCCGGCGCTGACCTCGGAGCGGTTCACGGCCGACCCGTTCGGCCCGGCGGGGTCCCGGATGTACCGCACGGGCGACCTGGTGCGCCGGGGCGCGGACGGCGCCCTGGAGTTCCTGGGCCGCGCCGACGACCAGGTGAAGCTGCGCGGACACCGGATCGAGCTGGGCGAGGTCGAGGCGGCGCTGGCGGCGGCCGCCGGGACCGGGCGCGCGGTCGCCGTGGTCCGGGAGGACGAGCCGGGCGCCGAACGGCTGGTCGGCTATGTCACCCGGGGCGGCGACGGCAGGTCGCCCGACCCGGCCGGGGTGCTGCGGGCCGCCGCCGGGGTGCTGCCCGCCTATATGGTCCCGGCCGTGGTGGTGGTGCTGGACGCGTTCCCGCTCACCGCCAACGGCAAGGTCGACCGCAAGGCGCTGCCCGTGCCGTCCGCCGAGGCGGGCGGCGGGGGCGGGCGCGGGCCGCGCGGTGCCCGTGAGGAGATCGTCACCGGGGTACTCGCCGATGTGCTGGGCGTACCGGAGTTCGCCCCGGACGACGACTTCTTCGCCTTCGGCGGGCACTCCCTGCTCGCCTCCCGGGTGGTGGCCAGGCTGCGCCGGGCGCTGGGCGCCGAGTGCGCGATCCGCGATGTGTTCGAGGCCCGTACGGCGCGGGTGCTGGCCGAGCGGCTGGGCGGGCGGGCCGTCGCGGGCCACCGTCCGCCGGTCGCGGTGGAGCGCCCGGCGACCGTACCGCTGTCGTACGCGCAGCGGCGGCTCTGGTTCCTGCACCAGCTGGAGGGGCCGTCGGCGACGTACAACATCCCGTTCGCCGTACGGTTCGACGAGCGGCTCGACGCGGTGGCGCTGGACGCGGCGCTGGGCGATGTGGTGGACCGGCACGAGACGCTGCGGACCGTGTTCGAGGAGCGAGACGGGGTGCCCGCGCAGCGGGTGCTGTCCCCCGGCGCGGCCGGGGTCCGGCTGCGGGTGGTGACGGCCGGTCAGGACCCGGAGGCGGTGGACGCCGCGACGGCGGCGGCGCTCGGCCACCGGTTCGATCTGACGGCCGAGGCCCCGGTCCGGGTCACCCTGGTCCGGTCCGGGTCCGGCGGGGACGTCCTGGTGGTGCTGCTGCATCACATCGCGTCCGACGAGTGGTCGATGGGCCCGTTCCTGTCCGGTCTGACGGCGGCGTACGAGGCCCGGCGGGCGGGCGGCGCGCCCGCGTTCGACCCGCTGCCGGTGCAGTACGCGGATTACGCGATCTGGCAGCGGGAGACGCTGGGCGAGGTCTCCGATCCGGGTTCGCCCGCGTCGGCGGGTGCCGCGTACTGGCGTGACGCCCTGGCGGGCGCCCCCGCCGAGCCGGCGCTTCCGGCGGACCGGGGCCGTCCGGCGACGGCGGCGGAGGCTTCGGCGGGCGCGATGGTGTTCCGTCCGGTACCGGACGCGGTGGCGGTGGGGGTGCGGCGGCTGGCCCGGGAGTCCGGTACCAGCGTCTTCATGGTGGTCCACGCGGCGGTCGCGGCGCTGCTGCACCGGCTCGGCGCCGGGGACGACATCGTGCTCGGCACCCCGGTCGCCGGGCGGTCCGAGACCGTACTGGACGATCTGGTCGGCTTCTTCGTCAACACCCTGGCGCTCCGGACGGACGTCGGGGGCGATCCGACCTTCGCCGGGCTGCTGGCCCGGGTACGGGCCGCCGATCTGGCCGCCCTGGACCACGCGGAGCTGCCGTTCGACACGGTGGTGGAGGCGGTGGCCCCGGAGCGGTCCCCGGTCCGGCATCCGCTGTTCCAGACGATGGTCTCGCACAGCACCGTCAGCCAGGACCTCGACACGCTGTTCGGGCTGCGGTCCCGGGTGGAGCGGATCGATCCCGGCGCCGCCAAGTTCGATCTGGACATCACCTTCGCGGACACCGCCCACGGCACGGGCCTGGAGCTGGAGGTGTTCTACGCGACGGCCCGCTTCGACCGGGGCACGGCCGAGGCGCTGACGGACCGGCTGCTGCGGGTACTGGCCCTCGCGGTCGCCGATCCCGAGGGCCGGATCTCCGACTGGGAGCTGCTGGCCGACGGCGAACGGGCCGCGCTGGAGCGGTGGAACGACACCGGCCGTCCGGTCGGCCCCGAGCCGGTGACGGAGCTGTTCGCGGCGAGCGTCGCGGCGCGTCCCGGCGCGGTCGCCGTGGTGGCGGGCGCGGAGCGGCTGACCTTCGCCGAGCTGGACGACCGGGCGGGCCGCCTGGCGACGCTGCTGGCCTCGGCGGGCGCGGGCCCCGACACGGTGGTGGCGCTGGCCGTGCCCCGTTCGGCGGACGCCGTGGTGGCGGTGCTGGCGGTACTGAAGGCGGGGGCGGCGTATCTGCCGCTGGACCTGGACCATCCGGCGGAGCGGATCGCGTTCATGGTCGCCGACGCGGCGCCGGTCTGCGTGGTGACGACCCGTTCGGCCGCCGGGCTGGTGCCGGGGGTGCCCGCGGTGGTGCTGGACGAGCCGGGGACCGGGGAACGCCTGGCGGCGGCGGTTCCGGCGACGGCGGTACCGGTGGATCCGGAGCACGCGGCGTATGTCATCTACACCTCGGGCTCCACCGGGGTACCGAAGGGTGTCGTACTGCGGCACGCCGGTCTGAACCGGCTCTTCCGGGACCACGAGTCGCAGTTGTACGGGCCGGTCACGGAGCGGCTGGGCCGCCGCGTGCGGGCCGTGCACACCGCGTCGTTCGCGTTCGACTCCTCCTGGGATCAGCTGCTGTGGCTGGTGGCCGGGCACGAGCTGCACGTCCTGGACGAGTACGGGCGGCGGGACGCCGAGGGCGTCGTGGCCTATGTCCGCGAGCACCGGATCGACGTCCTGGACGTCACCCCGTCGTTCGGCAGACAGCTCGTGGACGCGGGCCTGCTGACCGGGGAGTGGCGGCCGCCGCTGTTCCTGCTCGGCGGCGAGGCCCTGCCGCCCGGTCTCTGGGCGGAGCTGCGGGACGTCCCCGGGTTGGAGGTCGTCAACTTCTACGGGCCGACCGAGTTCACCGTCGACGCCCTGATCGCCCGGGTGTCCGACTGCCCGACCCCCGTGGTGGGCCGTCCCCTGGTCAACTCCCGGGCGTATGTGCTGGACGCCCGGCTGCGGCCGGTGCCGCCCGGGGTGACGGGCGAGCTGTATCTGGCGGGCGAGCAGAACGCCCGCGGCTATCTGAACCGTCCGGCGCTGACCGCCGAGCGGTTCACGGCCGATCCGTTCGGCCCGGCCGGGACCCGGATGTACCGTACGGGCGATCTCGCCCGGTGGCGGGCCGACGGCCTGCTGGAGTTCCTGGGCCGCGCCGACGACCAGGTGAAGATCCGCGGCTTCCGGGTGGAGCCGGGCGAGGTCGAGGCGGCGCTGGCCGCGCTGGCGGAAGTGTCGGCGGCGGCCGTGGTGGTCCGCGACGATCTGCCGGGCGCGGTGGGCGTGCCGGAGCTGGTCGGCTACGCGGTCGCCGGGGACGCGGACCCGGAGGAGCTGCGGCGCCGGCTGGCGGCGGCCCTGCCGGAGCATCTGGTTCCGGTGGCTGTGATGGTGGTGCCGGTACTGCCGACGACCGTCAACGGGAAGCTGGACCGGGCGGCGCTGCCGGTACCGGGGCCCAGGGCCGCGACCGGGGCGTCCCGGGCGCCGAGCGGCCCCGCCGAGCGGCGGATCGCGGAGGTCTTCGCCGGGCTGCTGGGGCTTTCGGCGGTCGGCGCCGATGACGACTTCTTCCGGCTGGGCGGGCATTCGCTGCTGGCGACCCGGCTGGTGGCGCGGCTGCGGGCGGCCGGTACGGCGTGTTCGGTACGGGATGTGTTCGAGGGGCGTACGGTCGCCGGGCTCGCCGAGCGGCTGTCCGGCCGGCCGGGTCCGGACCGGCCGGGCCCGGTGGCCTCGGCCAGGCCGGACCGGCTGCCGATGTCCCTCGCGCAGTCCCGGCTGTGGTTCCTGCACGGTCTCGAAGGCCCGTCGGCGACGTACAACGTGCCGCTCGCGGTCCGGCTGCGGGGCTCGGTGGACGCCGAGGCGCTGCGGGCGGCGGTGGCCGATGTGGTGGCCAGGCACGAGGCGCTGCGCACGGTCTTCGGGGAGGACGCTGCGGGCCCGTTCCAGCGGATCGTTCCCGCGGCGGAGGCCGTGGTGCCGTTCGCCGTGACGGCGGTCGCGGCGGGCGGTACGGACGCCGCCGTGACGGAGGCCGCCGGATACGCGTTCGACCTGGCGCGGGAGATCCCGCTGCGGGTGGCGCTGCTGTCGGAGGGCGCCGGGACGCACACCCTGCTGGCCCTCTTCCATCACATCGCCTCCGACGAGTGGTCGACGGGCCCGTTCCTGGCCGATCTGGCCGGGGCGTACACGGCGCGTACGGCGGGTGGGGCGCCGGAGTTCGGTCCGCTGCCGGTGCAGTACGCCGACTACGCGCTCTGGCAGCGGGAAACCCTGGGCGAGCCGGATGACCCCGGCTCGCGGGCCGCCGCCGAGACCGCGTACTGGCGCGACGCACTCGCCGGGCTCCCGGCCGAGATCGCCCTGCCCGCCGACCGCCCCCGCCCCTCGGTGTCCTCGCACCGGGGCGGCACCCTGACGGTGACCCTGCCGGAGCCGCTGGTGTCCGGACTCACGGCGCTGGCGCGGGAGCGGGGGACGACCCCGTTCACCGTGGTGTCGGCGGCGCTCGCCGGGCTGCTGCACCGGCTGGGCGCCGGGGACGACGTACCGCTGGGCTTCCCCGCGTCGGGACGGTCGGCGGAATCGCTCGATCCGCTGGTCGGTTTCTTCGTCAATACGCTGGTGCTCCGGGCCGATCTGTCGGGGGACCCCTCGTTCGCCGAACTGCTGGACCGGACGGCGCGGGCGGCGACGGGCGCGCTGGACCACGCGGAGTTGCCGTTCGACGCGGTGGTGGAGGCGGTGGCGCCCGAGCGGTCGCTGTCGCGGCATCCGCTGTTCCAGACGATGGTCGCCTACGAAGGCGGTGACGGCGTCCCGGCCGGCCTCTTCGGGGCCGGGCTCACGGTGGCCGACGCGCCGGTCGGCGAGGGCGCGGCCAAGTTCGATCTGGAGGTGCTGTTCCGGCACGTCCCGCCGGTGGAGGAGTCCGGTCCGGCCGGGATGACCTGCGGGATCCGTTACGCGGCGGATCGCTTCGACGCACCGACGGTGGCGGTGCTGGCCGAGCGGCTGATCCGGCTGCTGACGGCCGTGGCCGCCGATCCGAACGTACGGCTCTCGCAGATCACCCTCCTCGACGACGCCGAACGGGACCGGATCCTGCACGGCTTCAACGACACCACCGCGGCTTTGGACGGACCCACAACCCTCGCCGGCCTCGTCACCGCCGGGGCTGAGGACTCGCACGGCCCGGCCCTCGTCTTCGAAGGCACCGAGACCTCCCGGCCCGACTTCGAATCCGCCGTCAACCGGCTCACCCGACTGCTCATCGGCCGGGGCGCGGGACCGGAGACCGTCGTCGCCGTCGCCCTCCCCCGCTCCCCCGAACTCCTCATCGCCCTCCACGCCGTCGTCCGCGCCGGAGCCGCCTACCTCCCGCTGGACCCGTCGCTGCCGACGGACCGGCTGGCCTATATGGCGGACACGGCCCGGCCGGTGTGTCTGCTCGCCGACGGCGCTTCCGCGGCGGCGATCCCGGTACCCGAGGGCACGGCCGTGCTGCCGCTGGACGCCCCGGAGACGGTGGAACGGCTGGCGTCGTCGCCGGACGGACCGGTGACCGACGCCGAGCGGACCGCCCCGCTGCTGCCGCGCCACCCCGCGTATCTGATCTTCACCAGTGGTTCCACCGGACGGCCCAAGGGCGTCCTGGTCGAACACCGGGCGATCGTCAACCGCCTCCAGTGGATGCAGCACGCATATCAGCTGACCTCCACCGACCGGGTCCTCCAGAAGACCCCCACCGGCTTCGACGTCTCCGTCTGGGAACTCTTCTGGCCCCTCACCCAGGGCATACCCCTCGTCATCGCCCGCCCCGAAGGACACAAGGACCCCGGCTATCTGGCGGCGCTGATCGCCGAAGAGCGCGTCACCGTCTGTCATTTCGTGCCCTCGATGCTCGCGGCGTATCTGGCCGCGCATCAGGTGGACGCGACCCCGGCCCTGCGGCTGGTGGTGTGCAGCGGTGAGGCCCTGACCACCGATCTGGTCGAGCGGTTCCACCGTGACAACACCCAGGGGGCGGAGCTGGTCAACCTCTACGGTCCCACCGAGGCGGCCGTCGACGTCACCGCCGCACCCGCGACGGCCGGACTGCTCTCGCCTACGGCGCCCATCGGAACCCCCGTCTG
>NZ_JBEYIS010000086.1:0-22066 GCF_040635975.1 Streptomyces sp. NPDC006798 | reverse complement strand
GTCCCCCCGCCCGAACCAGCCCAAAAATCGGCACGCCATGACAGCAGCAGGGAAGCACCAGGTGAGCCGGACGGACACCTCCCGCCGGGCCCTTCGCCGTCGCACACCGCCCTACGGTCACCTGCTGAGCCGCTGGAAGCGGCGGACCGCCAGCGGCAGGAAGACCGCCGTCAGGACGACCGGCCAGACCACCGCCATCAGCAGCGCGTTCTCCTGGATCCAGCTCCCGTCACTGGCGACCGGGTTGCCGAAGAGTTCCCGGGTCGCCCCGGCCGTGGAGGAGATCGGGTTCCAGGCCGCTACGGTGCCCAGCCAGCCCGGCATCGACGAGGTGGGGACGAAGATGCTGGAGACCATCGTCAGCGGGAACGCCACCGCGAAGAGCCCGCCCGCCGCCTCCTGGTTGGGGACGATCAGCCCCAGCCAGACCCCGACCCAGATCAGGGCGAACCGCAGCAGCACCAGCAGACCGAAGGCGCCCGCCGAGGCGAGGAAGCCGCCGTCCGAACGCCAGCCGATGGCCAGCGCCGTCAGGGCCAGGATCAGCAGCTCGGCCATCGCGACGATGATGTCGGTGACGCCCCGCCCGGAGACCACCGCCGACGGCGCCATCGGCATCGAGCGGAATCGGTCGATCACCCCGTGCTGGGCGTCGGCGACCACGTTCATCGCGGTGTTCATGAAGCCGAAGGCCATCGTCATCACGAACATGCCCGGCATCAGATAGTCGCGGTAGTCGCCGCCGGGGGACTTCATCGCCCCGCCGAAGACATAGGCGTAGAGCAGTACGGAGAGGATCGGGAAGCCGAGCTGCCAGACGATGTTCACCGGCTGGCGCTGGTAGTGGACGAGGCCCCGGCGGACCACGTTCCAGCAGTCCATGACGGCCCAGTAGACGACCCGTTCCCGGCCGTCGCCGTGCACGGTCAGATCGACTCCGCCGCCCGCAGGGGCGGGGGCGGTCCGCGCGTCGCCGGGCGCGGCGCTCGCGGTCTTCACTGCGGTGCCGCTCATGCCGCCACCTCTGCCTTCCGGTCGTCGTGCTGGCCGGCCTGCTTCTCGGCCTGCTTCTTCGCCTGCTGGTCGGTGCCGGAGCCGGTATCGGCGTCGGTGCGGTGGCCGGTCAGCCGGAGGAACACATCGTCGAGACTGGGCCTGCGCAGTCCGATGTCCTCGACGGTGACGCCCTGGTCCTGGAGGGTGCGGGCGACCTCGGTGAGGGCCGCCACCCGGTCGCTGACGGCCGCGTGGACCCGCAGTTCGTCGTCGGCCGCCTCCGGGGCGCCGGAGGAGACCCGGGCCACGGCCTGGACGGCGGCGTGCAGATCCGCCCGGTCGGCGACGACGACCTCGATCCGGTCGCCGCCGACGGTGTTCTTCAGCCCGTCGGGGGTGTCGTCGGCGATCGCCCGGCCGCCGTCGATCACCGTGATCCGGGCCGCCAGCTTGTCGGCCTCCTCCAGATACTGGGTGGTCAGCAGGACCGTGGTGCCCTGGGCGACCAGGGCGCGGACCGCCTCCCACACCTCGCCCCGGCTGCGCGGGTCGAGTCCGGTGGTGGGCTCGTCGAGGAAGAGGACTTCCGGCCGCAGGATCATCGACGCCGCCAGGTCGAGCCTGCGGCGCATCCCGCCGCTGTACTCCCCCGCGCCCTTGTCCGCCGCGTCCGTGAGATCGAACTGCTCCAGCAGCTCGGTCGCCCGCAGGGCCGCCCGCCGGCCGCCGAGATGGAAGAGCCGGCCGAACATCTCCAGATTCTGGCGGCCGGTCATGATCTCGTCCACGGCCGCGTACTGGCCGGTCAGCCCGATCCGGCGGCGCACCCCGCGCGGATCGCGGACCACGTCGATCCCGGCGACCTCGGCCTGCCCGGAGTCGAACTTCAGCAGGGTCGCCAGGACCCGGACCGCCGTGGTCTTCCCGGCGCCGTTGGGGCCGAGCACCCCGTGGACCGTGCCCCGGCGGACCCGTAGATCCAGCCCGTCGAGCGCCCGCTTCTCGCCGTACTTCTTATGGATGGACTCGGCCCGGACCGCGTACTCGCCGGACCTCTCCCGCTCACCGCTCACGCTCTCTCACTTCTCCTCCGTCGGCGCGGTCGCGACCGTCACGGGGCCGGGCACCGCCCTGCCGGAGCGGGCCGTACGACCCCGCCCCTCGCAACCGCGTACAGCGTACCCGAATCAAGGTACAGCGTACCCAGTTATATTTCCGAGGCGTTCCCGGTGCCCTCGGCACCCCGTTCCGGACGGATCGGGACGGCCGGGGAGCCAAGGCCCGCAGGGGTGTCACACCGGCCGGAACAGGAGGAATAAGGTGAAGGGCATGACGACCGACACTGCCGGCAGCGGGGACATCGCCCGCGCCCTGGAACTCATGTGGGGGACCGGGGAGCGGCCCACCCGGGGTCCCAAGCCGGGGCTGACGCTCGACGCGATCGTGACCAAGGCCATCGAGGTCGCCGACGCGGAGGGGCTGGCCGCGGTCTCCATGCGGCGGCTCGCCACCGAACTCGGCACCGGCACGATGTCCCTCTACCGGTACGTCCCCGGCAAGGCCGAGCTGCTCGATCTGATGCTCGACAAGGTGAGCGGCCCCGGCGACTGGGAGGAGCCCGAGGACGGCACACCGCCGCCCGAGCTGATCGACTCGCTCCAGGACATGGCCCGCGGCTATGTGGAGCTGTACACCGAGCATCCGTGGCTGCTCAGGATCAACCAGGCGCGTACGGTGCTGGGCCCCAGCACGATCCGCAGCATGGAGGCCGCCCTCCACGCCCTCCGGGGGCTGCGGCTGACCGACCCGGAGAAGATCTCGGTGATCATCGCCGTCCAGAGCCTGGCCACCGGGGTCGCCCGGATGACGGCCGACTCGGCGGAGGCGGTGGAGGCGACCGGGCTCAGCCACGAGGACTTCTGGGGCGTGCAGGAGCCGTTTCTGCACGCCGCGATGGAGAGCGGCGACTTCCCGCTCACGGCATCGCTCTCCGAGGAGACCTTCCGGCAGGAGTTCGCCCATCTCGACTTCGGGGTGCGGCAGCTCGTCACGGGCCTGGAGGCGCTGATGCGGGAGCGGGAGGCCGCGGGCTGGACCTACGTACCGCCGAGGGAGGGCAGGGCGATCGGGGAGACGACGGGGACCGCTGAAACGGCTGAAGCGGGCGACCGAAAGCCGGTCGGACCGTCGGTGCCGTAACGAACGGCCTGCTCAGGGGGTCCCCGCTCAGGCGGGGCGGGTGAAGCAGTACAGCCGGTCCACCTCCGTCAGCCCCGCCCGGTCGTAGAGCCGGTTCGCGGCCGTCCGGTCGTCCTCCGGCGGCACCGGGGGCGCCATCGACCGGTCGTCGTCCACGTACAGCACGACCTCCCGTACGCCGGACTCCGCCAGCAGCTCCAGCGCCGACCCCAGCAGCCGCAGCCCGAGGCCCCGGCGGCGGGCCGACGGCAGCACCCCGAGCCACCAGACCGCGCCCAGCGCCCCCGGCCCGTGCCCCACCAGCGCCTCGGCGACCGCCCGCCCGTCCTCCACGATCTCCAGCCGGGTCTCGGCGCCCGACGGCACGACCGTGACGTCCGCCGCGCGCGGCAGCCCGGCCAGCGGCAGCTCGGCATGGAGATACCGCCACTCGTCCCGGCCCGCGAACCCGGCGGCCTCCAGCACCCGGCGGGGCGCCGGACGGTGCCGTACCGGCAGCGCTTCGAGACCGTAGTTCAGGGCCGACGAGATCTCGAACGCGTGCACCGTACGCGGCCCTTCGGCCTCCAGCGCCCGCAGCGCCCGGTCCACCAGCACGGACAGCAGCTCCGGCCGGTCGTCCGCGCAGTGCAGCCAGAGGATGAACCCCTCGCCGTCACCGGGTCGTACGGCATACGAGACGACGCCCTCGACCGTGCCCGATGGATCGTGCAGGACGTCCGTCGCCGGGGGCGACAGCTCCTCCCACCACTCCCCGTTCTGCGGCGACCGCCCGGCCAGCGCCTCCCCCAGCATCGCCGGGGTGGCCTCCGGCTGGCCCGGCACCCGGTCGGCGTTGACCAGGGCCAGTACGGCCCCCCGGTCACCGTCCGCGTACGGCCGCAGCCCCCAGCCCGCGCCCAGTGTCGTGGTCGCCACCGGCCCATCGCCTCCGTGATCGGTCCGCTCCGTCGCCTCCAGCGTGCCGGGCGGACCCGCCCCGGCGCCACCGGCTTTGCGCCCCGCGCAACGACCGGCGAGCCGAGGTCAGTTCCGCCGGAACAGCCGCTTCAGGACCAGCAGCAGCCCGAGCGCGCCCGCGCCGACGAGGGCCGCCGTGGTCAGATCGACGGCACCGTCCCCGTCGGAGCCGTCCGCCGAATCGCCGGAGGCCGTACCACCGCCCTTCGACGAACCGCCCCCGGACCGGGCGCCCTTCCCCGCGTCCTTGACGGTGACCCGCTCGACCTCGGCGCCCTGCCCCTCCGAACCGAACATCAGAGCCGAACCGTCCAGGGTGTACGACACCCCCTCCGACTGGCGCTGGATGGGCGCCTTGACCCGGTCGTCGCCGCCGAGCCGCCCCTCCGGCTTCCACTCGTAGCCCCGGGCGGAGAGATACGTCCGCAGCACCAGCCGGGTACCGTCCGGCGAGAACGCGCCGTCCGTGACCCACGGCAGATCGTCCGCGATCCGCCGGAAGACGTTCTTCCCGGAGGGGCTGAGGGTCTTCGGTGCCTCGTAGAGCCCGCTGCCGTCCTGGCTCTTGGACGCGATGTACACCCGGCCGGTCCTCGGGTGCACCATCAGCGCCTCGGCGTCCCGCGCGCCGTCCTCGTAGACCACCGTGTACTGCGTCGCCTTCACCGTGGTGTCGCGCAGCTCGGCGGGCTCGGGGAAGGCGTAGATCCAGACATGCGGCCAGGTCCCGTTGAGGTTGTCGCCGATATCGCCGACATAGACCCGGCCGTCGGGCCCGACGGAGACCGCCTCCATGTCACGGGGCTTGCCGACGCCCTTCAGCGTGACCGTCGCCACCGTCTCACCGGTCCGCGAATCGACCGCGAAGACCCTCGGCTCGTCCTGGTCGTTGTGGGTCCAGTAGATCCCCGGATGCTTCCGGCTGGCCGCGAGACCGCTGGACTCCGTGATCCGGTCGTCCTGGAACGAGAAGGTCGAATCGGACCCGTCGGCGGCGGCCGGCGCGGCGGCCGTGAGCGCGAGCACAGGCAGCGACAAGGCGACGACGAACGCGGAGGCGTACGGGAGGGGGCGCATGCCCCAAGCCTGCCATCCCCGGGGTAAAGCCCGAGTGATCCATCCGGCCCGCGCCGTGCCCCTCCGGGGAGCCGCGATCCGGACTGCGCCCTGCGCCCGGGGGTTGTCGGCGGCCTGCGGACCGCCTGTGGCCTGTCGCGCAGTTCCCCGCGCCCCTGAATGCTCTCCCCAGCACCGGCCCTGAAAAGGGTCGGCCTCGGGAAGAGGGGCCCGCCTCTTTACCAGGGGGGTGAGGAGGGCAACCAAGGTGGCGCTGGGGGTCCCGCCGCCGAAGGGCCCAGGGGCGCGGCTCACGGCCCCTGGAACGTTCGCGCGTACGTCACCCGGTCCAGCCGGTAGTACTCCGCGATACAGCCCGCGGGCCACACCCGTTCGCCGTTCCGGGCGAAGGGTTCCAGCATGCGGGAGACGCGGGTCGGGGTGTACGGCATGACCGTCTCGCCCCGGGCCGCGCCCGCGCGCAGATACGCGTCCTGGCGGTCCCAGCGCTCCGCCCGGACCCGCATGTCGCGGCCGAGGTCCGTCAGATCGGCGGTCAGCGCGCCGACGGACACCGCGCAGACCACGGCGGCGGCGACGGCGACAACGGCCGGGCCGGGCGCCGTCGAGGTCCGGATCCGGCGGCCGAGGAACCCGCCCGCGACGGCCAGCAGCAGGACCCAGAGCGGCAGATAGTCGTTCCAGGTGCGTTCGGTGGTGACGACGGCGGCGCCGAAGACCGGGTAGGTGATCACCGTGCACAGGTAGCCGGAGACCAGGAAGACGCCCGCGCAGATCCCCAGGACGGCCGCCGGCCGCACCGGGCGGAACACCCCGGCCGCCGCCCCCTCGGCGCGCCGGGCGGCCAGCCCCAGCAGCACCCCTGCGGCGATCACCCCGAGATACGGCCAGGTGGTCAGGATCGTCCCGAGGATCTCCGCGAAGCCGCGCGCCGAGCCGAGCAGCGACTCGGGGGCGAGCATCGACACGCTCTCGGCGTCGTACCGGCCGCGCCGGTTGCGGGAGCCGGGCGAGGTCACCAGGATCAGCGTCCCGGCGGCGACCCCGCCGATGCCGGTCAGGGCCCAGAGCCGGACCGGGCGGCGGTACGGCTCCGTCAGCAGCCGCCCGGCGCAGAGCAGGGCGGCGCCGAGGACCACGAGGACGACGACGGAGGTCTCCTCGGAGAGGGTGCCGACGAAGGCGCCCGCGAGTCCGGCGACGGCGAGCGCCCCGGCCCGGCCCCGGCGGGTCCGGGCCCGCAGGAGCGGTACGGCGGCCCCGGCGGCGAGTGCGGGCGCGAGGGTGTGCGAGACGGATGCGGCGGGCCAGTAGAACGTCTTGTACGTGTTCGGGGTGGCGAACAGGAGGGCGGCGACGGCCGTCGCGGCGAGCAGCAGGGGTACGCCGCGCGGGACCACGAGCCCGGCCCGGCGGATCGCGGCGGCGGCGAGGGCCCACAGCAGCAGCAGGATCAGGGCGCCGCTGACGGGCCCGTACCACTGGTGTCCGGCGACGGGGAACTCGGCGTAGGCGCCGACGAGGAGACCGTTGGCGACCCGGCCGTTGTCGGTGGCCCAGAAGGTGTGGACCAGGCCCGCCGTGCCGTGTTCGCGGACCAGGGGGAGGAAGCACCACTCGTCGGCACCGGGGCGGACGTACCGGCCGAACCAGAAGGCGAGGGCGAGCAGTCCGAGGGGTAACGCGGCGAGGGCGAGGGGCCACCGGGCGGCGGGCGGGCGGCGAAGGGGCGGCGGCGGGGATCCGGGATCGGGCGCGGTACGAGGCGCGGCGGCCGGGGCCGGGGGGCCGGTACGCGTGGTCACGGCTCAGCCCCGGCTCTCGCGCGGCCCGGGCGCGGCCAGCGCCCTGGGGGCGGCGGGTACGGCGGAGGCGGCAGCGGGTACGGCCGGGGCGGCTTCCATGGATTCGCCGGTCTCCCGGATCACGTAGTGCGGCCGCCGTTTGGTCTCGTGGTAGATCCGGCCCACGTACTCGCCGATCACCCCGAGGGTGGCGATCTGGATCCCGCCGAGACCGACCATGACCGCGATCAGGGTCGCGTAGCCGGGGGTGTCGACCCCGCTGACCAGCACCCCGGCGACGGTCCAGAGGGCGTAGCCGAGGGCCGAGAGCACCAGCCACAGACCGGTGTGGATGGCGAGCCGCAGGGGGCGGCTGTTGAAGGAGAGCAGCCCGTCGATGCCGTAGTTGAGCAGCCGCCGCCCGCCCCACTTGGACGTTCCGGCGGCCCGCTGCACGTTCTCGTAGGTGAAGGTGACGGTGTCGAAGCCGATCCAGGAGAAGAGGCCCTTGGAGAAGCGATTGTTCTCGGGGAGGGTCAGCAGGGCGTCGACGGCGCGGCGGGAGAGCAGTCGGAAGTCCCCGGCGCCGTCCACCACCTCGACGTCCATCGCCCGGCGCACCAGCCGGTAGTAGAGCCTGCTGAGCCGGGTTCTGAGCACTCCGTCGCCACTGCGGTCGCGACGGGCGACGACCTGGTCGTAGCCGTGCCCGTACAACGCCAGTATCCGCGGCACGAGTTCCGGCGGGTGCTGGAGGTCGGCGTCCATCAGGACGACGGCCTCGCCCCGGGCCATCCGCAGCCCGGCGAGCATCGCGGACTCCTTGCCGAAGTTACGGCTGAAGGAGGCGTAGCGGGCCCGCCGGTCGCCGCCGGAGAGCCGCCGGAGCCGGTCGCGGGTGCCGTCGGTACTGCCGTCGTCGACGTAGCAGATCTCGTAGTCCTCCCGGGCGGCCGGGCCGCCGCCCGCGACGAGGGCCGCGTCGAGGGTGGTGACGAGCGTGGCGTGGAAGGTCTCGATCACCTCGTTCTCGTTGAAACACGGAACGACGATGGAGATCTTGGGCATGGGAGAACGGCTTCCCTCGTGGACTTCCCCGGTGGGCTTCCCCGGTGGGCTTTCCGGCGGTCGGACCGTTTCAGCGGTGCCGCGCCCGAACCCGGCCGGCTGTGACCCGGGCCACAGACGCACGGTTCGGGCGCCCAGGATGGCGATATCCACCCTTTTCCGTCAACCGGGGACCACTCGTACGAGGCAACGCCGGGTCAGTCCGATCACCCGACGCCCTCTTGCTTCGAACACCCCACGGAGGTCTATGTATAGGGCCATGGAGTACACGCAGCTGGGACGTACCGGACTGAAAGTCGGCAGGATCGTCCTCGGGACGATGAACTTCGGGCCCTACACCTCCGAGGCCGACAGCCACGCGATCATGGACACGGCGCTCGCCGCGGGCGTCAACCTCTTCGACACCGCCAACACCTACGGCGGCCCCGGGCAGCGCGGAACGACCGAGAAGATCATCGGCAAATGGCTGGCGCGGGGCGGCGGCCGACGCGACAGGATCGTGCTCGCGACCAAGGGGTACGGAGCCGTCCACAACGAGGACGGCCCGGTCTGGCCCAACCACGACAAGCTCTCCGCCTACGGCATCCGCCGCGCGGTCGAGGCCAGCCTGAAGCGGCTCGGCACCGACCGGATCGACCTCTACCAGTTCCACCACATCGACCGGGCCACCCCCGTCGACGAGATCTGGCAGGCCGTCGACACCCTGGTCCAGCAGGGCAAGATCCTCTACGCGGGCTGCTCCAACTTCCCCGGCTGGAAGATCGCCCAGATGAACGAGGAGGCCCGCCGCCGCGGCTCGTACGGACTGGTGAGCGAGCAGTGCCTCTACAACCTCTTCGAGCGCCGCTCGGAGCTGGAGGTGATCCCGGCGGCGCGGGAGTACGGCCTCGGGGTGATCCCCTGGTCCCCGCTGCACGGCGGGCTGCTCGGCGGGGCGCTGCGCAAGGAGCGCGAGGGCGCGGCGACGAGGCGGTTCACCGGCCTCGGCTCGTCGCTGCTCGACCAGCCCGGCGTCCGCGACCGGATCACGGCCTACGAGGACCTGCTGGACAAGCACGGCCTGGACCCGGGCGAGGTGGCCCTGGCCTGGCTGCTGACCCGCCCCGGGGTCACCGGGCCCATCGTGGGTCCGCGGACGGCGGAGCATTTGGCGGGCGCGCTGCGCGCGGCGGAGCTGAAGCTGGACGAGGAGCTGCTGGCGGCGCTGGACGAGATCTTCCCGCCGGTGGGCCCGGCGCCGGAGGCGTACGCCTGGTAGGGCACGGCCGGTGAGGGGGGTGCCGTACGGCGGCCGGAGCCGCGTACGGCACCGCTCCTCCGGGCGTCACCGGCGCGGCCCGGGGCGGCGCCCCGGGTGGGTACGCCTCCGGAGCCGTACCGCCGGCGCCGGGGCGCGCGGCAGCCCCCGGAGCCGTACCGCCTTCGGAGTCGTACCGTCGTCTTCGGCTACAGGCCGAGGACCGAGGCCATCGCGATGATCACGAACATCAGTACGAGCGCACCGGCCATGATCCGGTTTCTGGTCTTGGTCTTCACCCCTTGAGACTAACGCGGTGTCTCAGCGGCCCAGCCGCCAGGTGGCGAGGGTCTCGTACCAGGAGTCCGCGCCCCCGGCCGGGGGATGGCTGCGGATCAGGGCGTACTCCGTGACGTCCCAGGGCGTGCCCGCGAATCCGGCCAGCTCGGCCGCGTAGCCCGCGAGCCGGTCGGGGGCGATCCCCCGGCGGGTTCTGGCGAGGGTGAGATGCGGGGTGTAGCGCCGGTGCTCCTCGATCGCGATCCCGGTTCCGCGGGCGGCGGCCCCGGCCCGTTCGGCGAGTCCGCGCAGGGCCGCCAGATCGTCCGGTCCGGCCAGTACCCCGGCCCACAGCACGCCCTGCCCGAAGTGCCCGCCGCCACCGGCGGCCATCCGGAACGGTACGGAGCGCCGGGCGGCCCGGCCGCAGCGCTCCGTCAGCTCGGGCAGCAGCCCCTCGGCGACATCGCCGTAGAAGGCGAGGGTGCAGTGCCGGACGTCCCGCCCGGTCCAGCGCAGACCGTCCGACCCGGGCAGCTCCCGCAGCCGCCGTACGGCCGCCTCCAGCTCGTCGAGCCGGTCGGGCGGCGGCACCACGGCGGTGAAGAGCCGGACGGCCGGGCCCGGCCGGTCAGACGGCACCGGTCACCCGCCCGGCCTCGGCCCCGGCCGGGCCGGACCGGCGGTCCCGCTGCCGGGGCACCAGCGCCAGACGCGGCCGGCCGGGCCGCAGATCGAGCTTGAGCCGGACGCCCGCCGCGCGGGAGAGCATCAGACCCACCCCGATCGCGGCCAGCAGGGAGACCGCGCCGCCCGCGGCGAAGCCGACGCGCGGGCCGTAGACGTCGGTGATCCAGCCGACGATCGGCGCGCCCACCGGCGTACCGCCGACGAAGACCATCATGAAGAGGGACATCACCCGGCCCCGGACGGCCGGGTCGGTGGCCATCTGGATCCGGGTGTTCGCGGTCACGTTGACCGTGAGGCCGAACATCCCGATCGGGACGAGGATCGCGGCGAAGACCCAGAAGGTGGGGGCGAAGGCCGCGACGATCTCCAGGGCGCCGAAGAGGACCGCGGCGCCCACGAGTATCGACAGCTTCGACGTACCGCGCCGGGCCGCGAGCAGCGCGCCGACCAGGGAGCCGACCGCCATCAGGGTGTTCAGCAGGCCGTAGGTCTCGGCGCCGGAACCGTAGACGTCGTGGACGAAGGCGGAGAGCCAGATCGGGAAGTTGAAGCCGAAGGTGCCGATGAAGCCGACCAGGACGATCGGCCAGATCAGCTCGGGGTGGGCGGAGACATAGCGCAGCCCCTCGCGGAGCTGGCCCTTGCCGCGCGGGGCGCGGACGGACTTGTGCAGTTCGGCGGGGCGCATCAGCAGCAGGCTGACGATGGTCGCGAGGAAGGAGAGGCCGTTGAAGAGGAAGGCGTAGCCGCTGCCGACCGCGGTGATCAGCACACCGGCGACGGCCGGGCCGACCAGCCGGGCGGACTGGAAGTTGGCGCCGTTGAGGCTGACCGCGTTGGCGAGCTGGTCCGGGCCGACCATCTCGGAGACGAAGGTCTGCCGGGCCGGGTTGTCGACCACGGTGACCAGACCGAGCAGGAAGGCGGTCAGATAGACATGCCAGACCCGGACCTCACCGGTGAGGGTCAGGACGGCGAGCGCCAGCCCGGTGAAGGCCATCGCGGACTGGGTGAACAGCAGCAGGGGCCGCTTGGGGAGCCGGTCGGCGAGCACTCCGCCGTACAGCCCGAACAGCAGCATCGGCAGGAATTGCAGCGCGACGGTGATACCGACCGCCGACGCCGAGCCGGTGAGGGTGAGTACCAGCCAGTCCTGGGCGATCCGCTGCATCCAGGTACCGGTGTTGGAGACGACCTGCCCCATCGCGAAGAGCCGGTAGTTCCGGATCTTCAGCGAGCTGAACATCGTGGTGGGAGAGGGTGCGGGTGCGGAGTCTGCTCCGGGTCCCGTACGCAAAAGTGTTCGCCTCCTCGGCCGTCGGTTACAGGTGAGCGAGCTTCTCCAGGACGGGGGCGGCGGCGCGCAGCTTCTCCCACTCGTCTTCGTCGAGACCGTCGGCCAGCTCGGTCAGCCAGGCGTTCCGCTTGCGGCGGCTCTCTTCGAGCATGGCCTCGGCCTGCTCGGTCCGGCTGACGACCTTCTGCCTCCGGTCGTCGGGGTGCGGCTCCAGCCGGACCAGTCCCTTGGCCTCCAGCAGCGCCACGATCCGGGTCATCGACGGCGGCTGTACGTGCTCCCGCCGCGCCAGCTCCCCGGGGGTGGCCGAGCCGGACCGGGCGAGGGTGCCGAGCACCGACATCTCGGTGGGGCTCAGCGACTCGTCGACTCGCTGGTGCTTGAGCCGGCGGCCCAGCCGCATCACGGCCGAGCGCAGCGCGTTCACCGCGGCCTGGTCGGCGTCGCCGCCGTGCGGGCCGCCGGTGTCGCCATGGGACAGGTCTGACATGTTCGTTAGCATAACTCATTACTCTGTCTAAATACCAGTCGGGGGAGGAACCTGTGGGCCGGGACGGCACGTACCACCGCTCACCGAAACCCCCCATCACCCGTTTGAGTGATCCGGAGGCGAAAAATCACCCGCTCGGCGCGCGCCCGGCGCGACCCTGACGGCATGAAATCGACTGTCCTCAGCCTCCGGGTAGACGCCGACCTGCTGGAACGCCTCAGGGGCCA
The DNA here is from genome assembly GCF_040635975.1 of Streptomyces sp. NPDC006798. NCBI lineage: Bacteria > Bacillati > Actinomycetota > Actinomycetes > Kitasatosporales > Streptomycetaceae > Streptomyces > Streptomyces sp. NPDC006798. The sequence continues at coordinate 9,762 of NZ_JBEYIS010000086.1, read as the reverse complement.
TGCCGCGAAACGCGGGATGAGCGTCCAGGACTATGTGGTCCGTACGCTCGTCCGCGACGACTTCGACGAACGGTTCAAGTCGGCGGTCGAGGAGACGGACGAGTTCTACGGCCGGATGTGACGGCCCGGGGCGGCGTGCCGGGGTCCGGCGCCCGTCCGGGCGGTGGCGCCCGCCCGGCGGCCGGGCACGGCGAAGGGCCGGCCCCGGACGGAGTGTCCGGAACCGGCCCCTTTTCCTCCAGGCCGGAGCGCCGCTACTGGGCGAGACCGAGGGCGGGCATCGCGTAGTAGAAGACGAAGACCGCCGAGACCACGTACATCGCGACCGGGACCTCACGGCCGCGCCCGGCCGCCAGCCGCAGCACGCTGAAGGCGATGAAGCCGATCGCGATGCCGTTGGTGATGGAGTAGGTGAAGGGCATCATCACCATCGCCAGGAAGGCGGGGACCGAGACGGTGTAGTCGCTCCAGTCGATGTCCCGGATCGAGCCGGCCAGGATCAGGAAGCCCACCGCCAGCAGGGCGGGGGTGGCCGCCTGGGACGGGACCATCGTGGCCAGCGGGGTGAAGAAGAGCGCCAGGGCGAAGAGACCGCCGGTGACCACCGACGCCAGGCCGGTACGGGCGCCCTCGCCGACGCCCGCCGTGGACTCCACGAAACAGGTCGTCGCGGAGGACGAGGTCGCGCCGCCGGAGGCGACCGCGATGCCGTCGACGAAGAGGACCTTGTTGATCCCCGGCAGATTGCCGTCCTTGTCGAGCAGCTTGGCCTCGTCGCCGACGCCCAGGATCGTGCCCATCGCGTCGAAGAAGCAGGAGAGCAGCACGGTGAAGACGAAGAGGGAGCCGGTGAGGATGCCGACCTTCTCGAAGCCGCCGAACAGGCTGACCTCGCCGACCAGGCCGAAGTCCGGGGTGGCGACCGGGCTGCCGGGCCACTTCGGGGTGGTCAGACCCCAGCTCGGGACCTTCGCCACCGCCTCGATGATCATCGCGACGACGGTCATCACCACGATGGAGAGCAGGATCGCCCCGGGCACCTTGCGGATGATCAGGATCAGGGTGAGCAGCGCGCCCAGCACGAAGACCAGGACCGGCCAGCCGTTGAGATGGCCGCCGCTGCCCAGGGTCAGCGGCACGGTGGTGTCCGCGATGTCCGGGATCCGGGAGACGAAGCCCGCGTCCACCAGGCCGATCAGCATGATGAAGAGGCCGATACCGATCGCGATGCCCTTGCGCAGACTGCGCGGCACGGCGCTCATCACCCGTTCCCGGAGCCCGGTCGCGACCAGCAGCATCACCACGAAACCGGCGAGTACCACCATGCCCATGGCATCCGCCCAGGACATCCTGGGCGCGAGCTGGAGGGCGACGACCGTATTCACGCCGAGGCCCGCGGCGAGCGCGATCGGCACATTGCCGATCACACCCATGAGCAGGGTGGAGAAGGCCGCCGTCAGCACGGTGGCGGTGACCAGCTCACCGCCGTCCAGCTGGTTCTGGTGGATGTCCTTCGCGCTGCCCAGGATGATCGGGTTCAGCACGATGATGTACGCCATCGCGAAGAAGGTGGCGAACCCGCCGCGGACCTCGCGGGCGACGGTGGAGCCGCGCGCCGAGATCTTGAAGTACCGGTCGAGGCCGCCGGCGGGCTCCTTCGACGGGGGCTGGGGAGTCCCGGGGGATACGGCGGAGGCCGAGGGAGTCATGCGGTCCTCATCAAGCGGAATCGGGGAGTCAGGTGCATGGTCGAGCGTGGCGGCTCTGAGTCGTTTTTGTGCATTCATACGAATAGAACCGGTCATGGGCAAACCGTTTCAGTATGAACACATAAGAACGGGAGCGCCATCTCCGCGCGTAGACACCCTCTGAACGGCGCCGACCGGGCCCCGCCCGGCCGTGTGCGGCCCGCGCCTACACTGATCACATGGCGAAGTGGACACCCCGGCACGAGGCGCCCGAGCCCCTGGAGGGTCCGGTCGTCGCCACCATCACCGGCGGCACGGTCATCTGGTTCGCCCTCTTCCTGGTACAGATCCCCTTCTACCGCTGGTTCGACGACCGCGATCTGATGTGGTGGGTCTGGACCTGCCTCGCGGGCGGGGGCCTGGGCCTGATCGGCATCTGGTACGTCCGCGGCAGGGAAGCGGCCCTCCGGAGGGCGTCGGAGACACCCGGCGCTCCGGAGCCCCGGGACCCCTGAGGCGCCTCGGCGTCCCGAGCCCGCCGCGCCTCTGAAGCACCTCCGCCCGGAGCCCCGGGCCCCCGCGCCTCGGCCCTCCGGGTGAGGCCCGCGCGGCTTCCGCCCAGCCGGGCGGGTAGTTGTCGGGCGACCGCGCGCAGGCGGTCCGCGGACCGCCGACGACATCAGGGCGCCGGGCGCGCGGCCCGGGGCGTGGCCCAGAAGGCCCAGCCCCTTGGAGTCGGGGACACGCGCGGCGGCGACGTACGCCGCGTCGTACCGTACGACCATGACGCAGTCGGCCAGGATCGAACCGGACGACCACAACCGCGACCACCCCGCCAAAAGACCCGTCATCGACGCGGGGGCCGAGCTGGACCCCGTGCACCCGGTGCCGCCACCCGCGCCCGGGCGGGCGCGGGGGCTGACCTCCGCCGAGGTCGCCGAGCGCGTCGCGCGCGGGGAGATCAACGACGTCCCCGTCCGCTCGTCCCGCTCCACCGCGGACATCGTCCGGGGCAATGTCTTCACCCGGTTCAACGCGATCATCGGCGTGCTGTGGGCGATCATGCTGGTCGTCGCCCCGATCCAGGACAGCCTCTTCGGCTTTGTGATCATCGCCAATACCGGGATCGGGATCATCCAGGAGCTGCGCGCCAAGAAGACCCTCGACGGGCTCGCCGTGATCGGGGAGGCGAAGCCGACCGTACGGCGGGACGGGACGGCGACCGAGGTCTCCACCTCGGCGATCGTTCTCGGGGACCTGGTCGAGCTGGGTCCCGGCGACAAGGTCGTGGTCGACGGCACGGTCGCCGAGGCGGACGCGCTGGAGATCGACGAGTCGCTGCTCACCGGCGAGGCCGATCCCGTGCTCAAGCGGCCCGGCGATCCGGTGATGTCGGGCAGTTTCGTGGTCGCGGGCGGCGGCGCCTTCACCGCGACCAAGGTCGGCCGGGAGGCGTACGCGGCCCAGCTCGCCGAGGAGGCGTCCCGCTTCACCCTGGTCCATTCGGAGCTGCGGAGCGGGATCAGCACCATCCTGAAGTACGTCACCTGGATGATGGTCCCCACCGCGATCGGTCTGATCATCAGCCAGCTCGTGGTGAAGGACGCCGATCTGAAGGACTCCATCGCCCGGACGGTCGGCGGGATCGTGCCGATGATCCCGGAGGGCCTCGTCCTGCTGACCTCGGTCGCCTTCGCGATCGGCGTGATCCGGCTGGGCCGTCAGCAGTGTTTGGTGCAGGAGCTGCCCGCGATCGAGGGCCTGGCCCGGGTCGACGTGGTCTGTCTCGACAAGACCGGCACGCTCACCGAGGGCGGTATGGACGTCGCCGAGGTACGGCCGCTGGGCGGGGCGGATCCGGCGTACGTCCGGCGGGTCCTCGGCGCGGTCGGCGGATCGGACCCCCGGCCCAACGCGTCCCTGGCCGCCATCGCCGAAGCCCACCCCGACGAGTCCGGGTGGCGGGTCGCGGAGGCCCGGCCGTTCTCCTCGGCCCGCAAGTACAGCGGCGCCCGGTTCGACGAGGGCGGCGGGCAGACCTCCACCTGGCTGCTGGGCGCGCCCGATGTGCTGCTGGCGCCCGGTGATCCCGTACTCGCCGACGTCGACCACTTCAACGAGCGGGGGCTGCGGGTACTGCTGCTGGCCGGGGCCGAATCGCTGGAGGACCCGGCGGGCGCCGACCCGGCCGCCCTCGTCGTACTGGAGCAGCGGCTCCGGCCGGACGCCGCCGAGACCCTGGTCTACTTCGCCGACCAGGACGTCACCGCGAAGGTCATCTCCGGCGACAACGCGGTCTCCGTCGGCGCGGTCGCCGCCAAACTCGGCCTCCCCGGCGCCGACCGCCCCGGCAGCACCGTCGACGCCCGTACGCTCCCCACCGACCGCGACGCGATGGCGGCGGCCCTGGAGGCGGGCGCGGTGTTCGGCCGGGTCACCCCGCAGCAGAAGCGGGACATGGTCGGCGCGCTCCAGTCCCGGGGCCATACGGTCGCCATGACCGGCGACGGCGTCAACGACGTACTCGCCCTCAAGGACGCGGACATCGGGGTCTCCATGGGCTCCGGCTCCGAGGCGACCCGCGCGGTCGCCCAGATCGTGCTGCTGAACAACAGCTTCGCCACCCTGCCGTCGGTGGTCGCCGAGGGCCGCCGGGTGATCGGCAACATCACCCGGGTCGCGACGCTCTTCCTCACCAAGACGGTCTACTCGGTACTGCTGGCGATCCTCGTCGTCATCAGCCAGGTCGAGTACCCGTTCCTGCCGCGCCATCTGACCCTGCTGGCGACTCTGACCATCGGGGTCCCCGCGTTCTTCCTGGCTCTGGCGCCCAACAAGGAACGGGCCAGGCCGCACTTCGTACGGCGGGTGATGCGGTACGCGATCCCCTCCGGGGTCATCGCGGCGGCCGCCACCTTCACCAGCTATCTCCTGGCCCGCTCCCACTACTCCGGGCCCGACGCCCTCGACGCGGAGACCAGCGCCGCGACCCTGACGCTCTTCCTGGTGGCCCTCTGGGTACTGGCGATCGTCGCCCGCCCCTACACCTGGTGGCGGATCGCCCTGGTCGCCACGATGGGACTGGGGTTCCTGATCGTGCTGGTGGTGCCCTGGCTCCAGGAGTTCTTCGCACTGAAGCTGGTCGGAACGTCGATGCCCTGGGCGGCGGTCGGCATCGCGGCGGCGGCGGGCGTACTGCTGGAGGTCGCCTGGCGGGTGGTGGACCGCAGATTCCCGGCCTGACGGCACACGGGATCAGTCCGTGGCTCCTCGCAACAGCAGCAGGTCGTCACCCCAGGCGTCCAGCACCGGGCCGTGGCCCCAGGCGCGGGCGTGCGGCTCCAGCTCGTTGAAGAGCGTCCGCACCGCAGCCGGGGCGCCGTCGGCCGCCAGGACCCTGCCCAGCAGCGGCAGCAGCCGCTCGGGGGACCACTCGGGGCGGCTCAGCGGATGGTGCCTCAGCTCCCAGGCCAGATACTTGTTGTAGGGCCTGACCCGGTTATGGGCGGCGAAGAGATACGTCAGGTAGTACGGCACCGCCTCCGCCGCGTCCAGCCCGGCGGCCAGCGGCTGACCGTCCCGCGCGCTCTTGAGGCAGCGGTAGGCGCTGTTCAGAAACGCGTCCAGATACTCCGGCGCCAGCACCACGCCCTCCGCACGGCCCAGCGTGCCCTTCGCGGTGACGAGATCGCCGATCAGACCGTCGGCGGTGTCCATCTCCACCTTGGCGTGCGTGAAGGCGTACCGGTTCCACTCGGTCCCCGAGCCGGGCAGCGCGTGCTGCCGGAACTCCGTCAGCGGCAGCACCATCACATCCAGCCGGGCATCCCGCCGGATCAGGGCCGCGAGCGGCCCCTCGCCCAGCTCGGGATCCTCCGTGCCGTCCGCGACGACGAGATAGACGTCGTAATCCGAGTACTCGGTAGCCAGCCCCTCCCGGGCCCGCGACCCCGTCAGAACGAGGCCGAGCACCCGGCGGTCCCTGCGGACCCGGTTCAGCAGCGTGGCGTACTCCTCGGCGGCCGAGGCGGCGGGAGCGGTTGGGGTCACCCGGCAACCCCATCACGCCGGGCCGCGCGATCCAAATGTTTTCACCCCCCAAACACGCGAAGTAAATGCAGGATCGTCCCTTCGGAAACGAGGGCGTCGTGTGTGCCTTGCCAATGGGGGCCCGGCGCCTTGGCCCTCCGGGTCGCCGCCCCGAACTACCCGGGCCGCGCCCGGCACCCCGATGCCGTCGGCGGCCTGCGGCCCGCCCGTGGTTGCTCGCGCAGTTCCCCGCGCCCCTCAACGCGCTCCCCGGCCCGGCCCTTTCGGAGGCCGGGAGGAGGAGCAACCAGGGGCGCGGGGAACTGCGCGACCAGCCAGCCACCGGGCAGCAGGCGGACCACCGACACCAGGCGGCACCGTTCCCCTCCCCGGGACGGGCTCCAGCACCGAGCGGCATGTCCGGTCGGCGTGGTCGGGGCGTGCGGGGTCACCCCCTGGGGGTCCCCCCAAAGGCAGCTTTGGGGGAGGCTGAGGCGCAAGCGACCCGCCTGGCACAGGCAACCCCGGCACCAGGCGCCCCGACGCGGCGCACCCCACAGCGGGAGGCGACTACGCGTCGAACCACCTGTCCCGCGCCAGTTCCCCCGTCCGCGACGGGTCTTCCAGGAGTGCCGCTACCTCGAAGCGGCGGGGCCATTGGGAGGCCGCCCAGGCGAGGCCCGCGGCGACGCCCTCGACCGTCGCCGCGTGGACCACCCCGTCGGGTGTGCGGCGCCAGTCGAGTTCCGTGCCGCCCGCGACGAGTTCCTCGTGTTCGACGTACGTACGCGGTGTCGCCGGGCCCAGGAGCACCCGGACCGACTCCGGCACCTCGTGTTCCTCGCCGTCCGTCGTGACCTCGGCCGCCACCGTCTCGCTCAGTCGCCGCACGGACAGCAGTTCCGCGAGTTCGGCGGCGAGTTCGGGGCGGACGGGCAGCAGCGGCAGTCCGCCGGTGAGCGGGATCAGGTCGGGTACGTCGGCGACGACGGCGTCCGCCGCGTCGACGACCCGTACCTCCCCGTCGATCACGGCCCGCAGTTCGTCGGGGAGGGTGACCTGCTCGGGGTCGAGTTCGGCGAGGGCCGTGTAGAGGCCGTGCAGTTGGGCGGGGGTGACCGGCCGGTCGGGGTCGGCGAGCCGGGTGAGGAGTTCGGCGGCGCCGCCGGGCTCGTCGAGGAGGGCGGCGACCGAGGTCCGTACCCCGAGGGCCCGGAGGACGAGCGCGTCGTCGAAGCCGGTGGCGTCGACGGATTCGTACAACCCGGCGAGCAGCGGGTCGCCGCCTTCGGCGCGGAGTCCGGCGGGGCGGCGGCCGTCGAGTACGGGGTGGTCCCGGAGCCACCACGCGGTGTAGGGCCGTACGGTCTCGGTCGTGCCGTCGGGCAGCAGGACCCGTACGGGCTGGATCAGGGCGTCCCGCAGCGGCGGCCGGGCGAGCAGGGTGAGGGCCTGCGGCCAGGCGTCGTCGGCGACGAGGTCGAGATCGCGTACGGCGACGATCTCCGTCGCGACCGGCGGCACCGGGCCCTCGGGCAGCCGGTCGAGCACGTCCTCGCACCAGACGTCGACGGCGTCGAGGAGGCCCGCGTCGTCGGGTTCGGCCCAGTCGCCGTCGCGCGGCTCCAGCTCGTCCGGGTCGAGCACCACGTCGCCCGCCCTGACCAGCGTGAAGTCGACGAGGACGCCGCAGGCGGCGAGGGGCTGCGCGCCCCAGCGGTCGGCGAGTTCGGGATCGCAGTGGGCGAGGGCGTCGGGGCGCATCACGGCGGCGAAGGGCCCGCCGGGGAAGACCAGCTCGCCCGCGGGGGCGAGTTCGCCGTCCTCGTCGGGGAGTGCGAGCGCGCCGAGCCACGGCTCCTCGCCGGGCTCCAGGCCGGCGGCCCGGACCAGGGCGAGTACGGTTTCCGCCAGCTCCTCGCCCTCCAGGGCGTCCAGGTTGTCCTCGTCCCAGATCTCGCCCGCTTCCATGGACCCGGCGACGGCGGCCCGCACCTGCGGGGTCGTCAGTACCGCGCGGGGTGTCGCGGGGAGGGCGCCGAGCTTCTCCAGCAGGGGGTGCGCGGCGTCGGCGTGGGCGACTTTCAGCCCGAGCCGGGCGAGCCTGACGTGATCCTCCTCAAGCCCCTCCGACCCTTCGGGCCGGGGGAGCAGGATCTGCCGGGGCCCGATCACCGTACGGCCGTCGGCGAGGGGCACCGGCAGTCCGGTGAGCCGGTCCGGGTCGACGCCCGCGAGGCTGTCGTACAGCCGCCACCACCAGGACGGGTCGCGCTCCAGTCCGGCGAGCCGGTCGATCGCCTCCGTCAGCGGTACGCGCGCCACGCCGACGGTCCGCAGTTCGGCCCGCCGCTCCAGGCCGGCCGGGAGCAGCGTCGGCAGTACGTCCGCGAGGACGCGGACCGTCTCGGCGCCCGCGCCCTCCAGGACCTCCGCCTCCACCGGGCGCAGGGCCGCGGGGCGGTCGGGCTCCGGCAGCCCGGTCGCCTCCGCTCCCTCGGTGTCGCCCGGCCGGGGGGCGGCGGCGGGCTGGAGGAACGCCGTCCGGGGCAGCAGGCCGAGGATCTCCGCGCGCAGCGCCCCGTCCAGCTCGCCCTTGCCCAGCGGGCCGGGCACCAGGTCGATCGTGCCCGTCGACACGGGCTCCCAGCCGCCGAGGAGTTCCGCGTACGCCTCCGCCGCGCGCGCCACCACGAAGTCCGTGAGCGGCCCGGGCGCCGGGTGGCGGCGGGCCGTGTCCAGCGGCAGCGACGCGATCAGCAGGGCCGGTACGCCGATGGGCTCGTCGGTCGGCGTCGGCGCGTGCACCACGGGCACGGTCCCGGGACGTACCGGCGAACCGTCGCCGTCGACCGGCACCGCCCAGGTCACCGACCAGAACGGGCGCAGCCGCTCCTCGATCGGACGGTCCTTCAGCAGCGCCGGGTCGGTGGCGCCGTGGTGGGTCACGGTCCGCCAGCGGCGCGGGGCGGCGGCGCTGTCCGTGATCCGGACGTACGGTCCGTCGACGGCCCGGGTCAGCGTACGGACGCCCGCCGGGGTGTCGATCACGATCTCGGCGAGCCCCGTGAGGGTGAGCAGCAGGGCGTCGTCGACGGTACGGAGCAACTGGTCCACGAGGTCCGCGGCGGCACCGTCCCGCAGCGGCAGTACCACGACCGTGTCGTAGCCGTCGGGCGCGGTGCCCTCGGCGGGCAGCGGCAGCCGCAGCAGCGGAACGTGCCCGTCCCGGCGCTTCAGCTCCTCCCCCAGGCCCGGGCTGTCCTGCGCGGCGCCCTCCGCGAGGGCCCGGGCCTCGGCGAGCGACCAGCGGACCCCGCCGTGGCGCCCCAGGACGGCGGGCTCGTCGGAGACGGCGAGCACGGCGGCGAACCCGACACCGAACCGGCCGACGGGGTTGGTCTCGCCCGTCTGGTCTCGTTTGGCCGACGCCCTCAAGGTGCTGAGGGACTCGGCCCCGGCCGCGTCGAGCGGGGCGCCCGTGTTCGCGGCGGCCAGGGTGCCCTCACGAAGCGTCAGCCGCAGACGGCCGGGGGTACGGGCCCGGGCGGCGGCGTCGGCCGCGTTCTGCGCCAGCTCCACGACGAGGCGGTCCCGGTAACCCCCGAGAACGAGGTCCTCCTCGGCGTTGGCGTCCTCCCGGAATCGCGCGGGACTCGCCGCCCACGCGTCGAGGACCCCGCGCCGCAGCCGCGCGGTGCCGAACGGGTCGGGGGTGCCGGGCGCTTCGGTACTCACGCTGTGCTCCGCTTCTGTGCCGGTGTAGCTCGATGCGCCGAAGGTACCGGGTCGCCTCCCACGGGGGCGCCTCCCGCTGTGGGGTGCTTGGTGTTGGAGGCCCTTTGTTCTCGGGTTCCTCGCGGCGGCGAGGTTGCTTGCGCCTCAGGCGCCGGCGGGGCTGAGGGAGATGTGACCGTTGCTCCAGCGGTATGCGGGCGGTCTTGTTCTGTGTCGGGAGGGTCGGTGGCCTCCGGGCTCACCTCCTCACGGACGGCGGAAGTGGGGGTCTTCTTCAGGAGACCCGTTTCTTATCCGCCGTCCTCCC
>NZ_JBEYIS010000085.1:0-22415 GCF_040635975.1 Streptomyces sp. NPDC006798 | reverse complement strand
CTCACGATCCACCGTCAGATCATCCGCGAACCCCCGATCACCACTCGCATCGGGCACATACTTCACACAGACAACGATCCTCAAGCTCACGACGGTGCTCCTGACTCCTGCCGATGGAGGTTTTGTCCGATCGAGGCTATGGCACCAAGTACCCTCTGTAAAGGTACCCAGTGCCAAAACCGCCCTTCCGGTGTTACGTTCCCGCCATGACTGAGGTGCGCAAGCGACGGAATGCCGAAGTGCCCATGCGGGAGGCGCTCGCCGAGGCCGCCTTCGAACTCTTCCTGGAGCGGGGGTTCGAGCGGACCACGGTCGACGAGATCGTCGCGCGCGCGGGCGTCGGCCGCCGGTCGTTCTTCCGCTACTTCCCCTCCAAGGAAGACGTGGTCTTCCCGGACCACGAGGGCTGTCTGACGGAGATGACCGCCTATCTGGCGGCCAACACGGACTCGCCCGACCCCGTCGGCACCGTCTGCGACGCCGCCCGGATCGTGATGCGGATGTACGCGGCCAAGCCGGACTTCTCCGTCCGGCGCTACCGGCTCACCCGCGAGGTGCCGGGTCTGCGGACGTACGAACTCTCCGTCGTCCGGCGGTACGAACGCACCCTCGCCAACCACCTGCGGGCCCGTGGCCCCGAGACCCCGGACGGGTCGCTGCGCGCCGAGGTGATCGCGTCCGCCGTGGTCGCGGCGCACAACAACGCGCTGCGGTCCTGGCTGCGATCGGGCGGCGACGGGGACGCCGAAGCCGCCGTCGACCACGCGCTCTCCCTCGTCCGGGACGTCTGGGGATCACCGGCGGACCCGGCCCCCGCGACCCCCGTGACCCTCGCGACCCCGGCCGTCGCCACCGTCCCCGCCCTGCCCGGCAGTGACGGCGGGGACGGCGAAGTGGTGGTCATGGTCGCCCGCAAGGGGACTCCCGTCTGGCGGGTGGTGCAGGGCATCGAGGCCGCGCTCGGCACTTCGGCCCCCACCACCGCGTGACCGGCCGCGCCACAGCCCCTGACCAGGGACGCGCCCGGTATCGGAGCCGTACGAAGCGTTGATCACCCATCGACGCTCCGTAGAGAAACTGGCACCCAGTACCTATACACCTCGGCACTGAGTGCCATATGGTGCTGGGGCGCCAGCCAGGCAGCCCGAGCCGTCGAGTGCAGGGGGTCGTCTCATGTCCCAGCCCGGAACCGACAGTCTCGCCGTGGGAGTGGCCGGAGGAAGGGAACCGGAAGCGGCCACGGAGAGCGGTCTGACCTACCAGCGCTGCCGCTGGTGCGGCACCGCGTCGTTCCGCAGACTCCTCTGTCCCGTCTGTGCCTCCAGCGATATGGAGGAGGAGCGCAGTACGGGCGAGGGCGTCGTCATCCGCTCCGCCGTGGTCCACCGCTACACCCGGGTGGCCAGGAACGAATCCCTCATCCGCTTCCCCGAGGGCTTTATGTTCCGCTGCCGTGTCGTGGGCGCGGCCCCCCATCTGGTGTGGGTGGGCGCCCGGGTCCGCCCGGTCGCCGGTACGGGGCTCGACGCGGGCGAACTCGTCGTGGAACTCTGCGACTCCACCCGCCATCCCGACTGGAACTGAGCCGGCTCGTCCCGCGGAGCCTGGCCAGCGCCCCGACCGCCGCCGCGGGCGCCGGGGAGCGGCCGTGGAGATAGCGGTCCCAGGAGGATTCGCCGTAGCCGGTGTGTTTGGCCAGGGCGGCCATATCGAGGTCGTGGTGGTCCTCGAGTCCGCGTAGCTCCGCGACGAACCGGATGATCCCCGGATCGGTTCCCTGGGGCAGGGCCTTCCAACGCGGGCGCATGACGCACACTCCCCCAGCGGCTCAACGTCCATGGCGATCCGGGGGCCCGTCGAACCGGGAGGGTCCCCGCCGATCGGGGGACGGCGGGGACCACCTCTACTCCTCCCCCGGCTTCCCCGGCCGCCACCCGCCCGGAAGTCAGGCCAGGATCTTCGCCTTCGCCTGCTGGTACTCGTCCTCCGTGATCGCGCCCTTCTCCTTCAGGTCGTGCAGCCGGGCCAGTTGGTCGACATCGCCGCCGGGCCCGCCGCCGCCCTCGCCCGCGGTCTTGCGGATGTACGACTTGAAGGAGGCCTCGCGTTCCTGCGCGGCGGAGATCTCCCGTTCGCCCATGGAGCGGCCCCGGAAGATCACGTAGAGCAGTACGCCGAGGAAGGGGAGGAGGATCACCAGGATCATCCAGCCCGCCTTGGCCCAGCCGTTGAGGGCGTGGTCCCTGAAGAGGTCGGTGATGACCTTGAAGAGCAGGAACAGCCACATGATCCAGAGGAAGAACCAGAGCATGGTCCAGAAGAGGTTGAGCAGCGGGTAGTCGTCCATCGTCGGCTCCGTTCACGGGACGCCAGGTACACGAGTGCTGCGGAGTGCTGCGGAGTACCGGGGAATCTCTCGCGGAACTCGGCAGCGGGGCCCGGTCAGTAGCGCAGGGCCTGGGAGACGTCGGTCCGTACGTCGCCGGTCAGCTTGCGGTTGCTCTTGGCCGTCGCGGACTTGGTGCCGTTGGCGGGCACGTCGGAGATGGTGACCACGACGGTGTCGAGCAGATTGCCGCTCGCGTCCTTGTAGTCGACCTTGACCCCGAAGGACTTGGCCGAGTCGGCGGTGTTGCGGACCGTGACGTCGACGGTGCTGTAGCCGTCCTTCGTGGCCGGGGCCGCGAGGGTGACGTCGTCCTTGACGTTCACGCCGTCCTGGATCTGGTCCAGCTTGTCCCCGGCCGCCGAGGTGGCCGAGGCGATCGCGGCCGTGGCCTCCGCGCCGACGGACGCGGCCGCGGAGGCGGCGGCCGATGCCGCGTCGGAGACCACGGACGACGGGCTGCTGTCGCTGTCGCAGGAGGTCACGCCCATGGCCAGCGCACCGGCGGTGAGGGCCGCCACGGCCGCGCTGAGGGCGGGCCGCCGCCAGGGCCCCGGCTCGGGGCGCTGTCTGGAACGGTTCATGTCGTACGTCTCCTTCCGGCGCTGAGCGCGTACAGGCCCAGTGAAGGAGCGGACGGCCCGGCACGCATGCTGATGTCTGCCGTTCGGGTGAACTCCGGACGAGTGGGGCGCACGGCGGAACCGGCGGGCGGCCCGCGCGCGGGGTGCCCGTACGCGCCGGTGGCCGCCCGTGCGCTCATCCCGCCACCCGGTCACCCGGTCACCCGGCCACTCGCTTCATTCCGTGCCCTCGGGGTGGAGCCGGGGCATCACCCGGTCCAGCCGTCTCGGGGTCCACCACGCCTTGGCGCCCAGCAGCGTCATCACCGCCGGGACCAGCAGCAGCCGGACGACGGTCGCGTCGATCAGCACACTGGCCGCGAGCCCCAGGCCGAGCATCTTCACCACGATGTTGTCGCTGATCACAAAGGCCGCGAAGACACTGACCATGATCAGTGCGGCGCAGGTGATGACCCGGGCGGTGATCTCCAGCGCGTGCGCGACGCCGGCCCGGGCGTCGCCGGTCCGCAGCCATGCCTCGTGGACCCGGGAGAGCAGGAAGATCTCGTAGTCCATGCTGAGTCCGAAGACGATGGCGAACATCATCATCGGGACGTAGCTCTCGATGGGCACCTCGCCGGATACGCCGAGCGCCGGGCCGCCCCAGCCCCACTGGAAGACGGCGACGACGACACCGTAGGAGGCGGCGATCGAGAGCACGTTGAGGATCGCCGCCTTGATCGCGACGAGGATGCCCCGGAAGACGACCAGGATCACCAGGAAGGCGAGTCCGACGACGGCGGCGATGATCAGCGGGAGCCGGGCGGAGACGATGTCGAGGAAGTCGACCTGGGCGGCGGTGGTGCCGGTGACGTACGTATCGGCGGCCGTGCCCGCGACGGCGTCGGGCAGTACGTGCCCGGTGAGCCGGTTGACCAGCTCCGTGGTCCGTTCGTCCTGCGGGGACGCGACCGAGTAGGCGGTGCCGACGAGGACGTCGCCGTCGGCGGTCGGCTGGAGCGGGGTGACGGCCGCCGCGTCGGGTACGGCGGCGAGCGCGTGCTGTACGGAGCTCGCCAGCGCCGCCCGGTCGGCGGCGGGTACGGCGCTCTGGTCGACGACCAGGGTCAGCGGCCCGTTGGAGCCGGGCCCGAACGCCGCCGACATCAGATCGAAGGCCCGGCGATCGGTGAACGAGGTGGGGTCGGCGCCGTCGCCGATATGGCCGAGCCGCATGAAGAAGACGGGGAACGCCAGGATCGCCAGCACCACCACCCCGCCGGTCAGATACCACCAGGGGCGTCGCTCCACCCGGAGGGCGTAGCGATGCCAGACGCCGGACACCTCCTCGCCGGGTTCGGCGTCGGTCTCGGCGATCGGCCGCCGGACCTTCAGCCGGTCGATCCGCCGCCCGATCAGTCCGAGGACGGCGGGGACGAGGGTGAGGGCGCCGAGTACGGCGGTCACCACGGTGACGGCCGCCGCGAGGCCGAGCTTGCCGATGAAGCCGATGCCCGACACCCACAGGCCGGAGAGGGCGATGACGACCGTACAGCCGGAGAGGAGCACGGCGTGTCCGCTGGTCGCGGTGGCCTTTCCGGCAGCGGTGACGGGGTCGTCGCCGTTCATCAGGTTCTGCCGGTGGCGGGTGACGAGGAAGAGGGCGTAGTCGATGCCGACGCCGAGCCCGATCATCGTCGCCAGGGTCGGCGAGACGGTCGCGAAGGTGGAGGCGGCGGCCAGCAGGGCGAGCAGCGCCAGTCCGCACAGTACGCAGATCAGGGCTGTGACCAGGGGAAGTACGGCGGCGACGACACTGCCGAAGCCGATCAGCAGAACGACGATGGCGACCGCGAAGCCGATGGCCTCACTCGTATGGTCGTTCGCCTCGGGGCGGGCGAGTTCGCCGAGGGGGCCGCCGTACTCGACCTGGACGCCCGCCGCCCGCAGCGGTTCGACGGCCTTGTCGACGCCGTCGAGATAGTCCGGGCCGAGGGTCGACGGGGGGACGTCGAAGCGGATGGTGACGTACGCGGTCTTCCCGTCGGGCGCGAGCGGCCCCTGCGGGGACGAGGGCACGGCGAGCGGGTTCTGGGCGGTCAGTACGCCGGGGAGGTTCCGCAGACTCGTGACGGTCCGCGAGACCTGGTCGGAGACCCGGGTCAGCGGCTGGTCGGCGGAGTGCAGCACCACCTGGCCGCTGTAGCCCCCGGCGGCCGGGTCATGGGCCTTGAGGATGTCGACGCCGTCCTGGGACTGCGTTCCGGACAGGGTGAAGTCGTCGGAGTACTCGCCGCCGTAGGTGTGGTGCAGCACCTGGAGCACCGCCAGCACCACCAGCCACGCCACCACGACGAAGACCGCCCGCCGGGCGCACCACTCACCGATCGATCGCAGCACACTTCGCATTCAAGGCGCCCCCGGAGGTACCGGCACGCCGTACGCGGGGAACGGGTGACGGGCCGCCCGGCGGGAGCCCCGGGCGGCGGGCGGCAGGCCCGGTGCGCACCGGTACGCCCCGGGGCGCCCCCGGCCGGTCGGTACGGGCGGGCGGGGGCCCGGTGCCGTACGTCCGACACCCCGGCATACGGCACACGCCCCGTCGAACACGCGCCCCGCGCGCCCCCGTTGGCACCGGCCGAAAGCCGCGCCGTGGGCGGGCGTGCGCCGGTGGACTCCGTGACGGCTGACCCGGTCGGCCGTTGACAGCGTGAACGCGGGTAGCGCCGATCGCGCCCGACCGACGTCCGAGCCATGTTTGGAGACGCCCTTGCACGGTCACGCCACACCCGCGTCACATCCGCCCCAGCCGCCCCGGCCCGGCCGGTACGAGGAGCGCTCCGAGCCGCCGCCCACCGACGCCCGGGCGAAACCGGACCTCAAGAGCTATGCGGCGTCGTCCCTCGGCTACGCCCTCTTCGCCACCCGCTGGCTCCAGGCGCCGCTCTACTTCGGCCTGGTCGCGGCGCAGGGCGTCTACGTCTACAAGTTCTTCAACGAACTGTGGCATCTGATCCAGCACATCATCAGCGGCCAGGCAGACGAGACCATGGTCATGCTGGCCGTGCTCAAGCTGGTGGACGTCGTGATGATCGCCAATCTGCTGATCATGGTGATCGTCGGCGGGTACGAGACCTTCGTCTCCCGGATCGGCCTCCAGGGCCATCGCGACCAGCCCGAATGGCTGTCGCACGTCAACTCCAACGTCCTCAAGGTCAAACTGGCGACCGCGATTGTCGGGATCTCCTCGGTCCATCTGCTCCAGATGTTCGTGGACGTCGCCCACACCTCCCAGCACGCCCTGCTGTGGGGAACGGTCATCCATATGGCGTTCATCCTGTCGGCGGCGATCCTGGCGTACATGTCCGGGCCGATGGAGAGCGGCAGCCACCACGACAACGGCCCGCCGCCCGCGGCGCGGCCCGCCCCGGCACCGGACCCGACCCCGATGGCGGCGCCGATGCCGGTCCCGGCGGCACCGCCGGTGTCCGTCCCCGTACAGGCACACGTACCGGCCCACGGGCCCGCCGCCGTTGCCGCGCCCCTGCCCGCGCCCGCCCTGCCGCCACCCGTCACGGCCGCCGCGCAGCCGGAGCCGGTGACCCGCCTGGACACCGTGCCCGCGCAGCCCACCTCCGCCACCCGCGACGGCTCCTCCACCGAGGCCCGGCTCCGGGCCGCCGGATTCCCGGCCCGCAAGACGCTGGAGGAGTTCGACGGAGAGCACCAGCGCGCCTACGACTGGGACGCCGTCACCCGGCTCGGCGCACTGGACTTCGTCACCGCCCGCCGCAATGTCGTCCTCCTCGGCCCGCCAGGCACCGGCAAGACCCACCTCGCCGTCGCCCTCGGCGTCCGCGCCTGCCAGGCCGGACACGACGTCGCCTTCGCCACCGCCGCCGAATGGGCCGCCCGCCTGGGCCGCGCCCAGCGCGCCGGCCGACTGGCGGAGGAACTGGGCGCCCTCGACCGGTACGCGCTGCTGGTGATCGACGAGATCGGCTACGTCCCCTTCGACGCGGAGGCGACCCAGCTCCTCTTCCGCCTGGTCGCCCACCGCTACGAACGGGCGTCCCTGATCGTCACGGGCGGCTGCCCGCTGGCCCAGTGGACGGAGACGTTCGGCGACGGCCCGATCACCTACGCACTCCTGGACCGCCTGGCCCACCACGCGGACGTGATCACCCTCAAGGGCGACAGCTACCGCCTCCGTGACCGCGACCTCACCCCCAGGCTCAGCGGCGGCACGCCGCACCACTAGGTCGTGATTGCCGGAAGGGCGGCTGCGCGACGAGGCAGTTCACGGCCTGCCGACCGTGGGTGGCTCGTCGCGCAGTTCCCCGCGCCCCTGAATGCTCTCCCCGGGGCCGTTCCTGAGAAGGGGTTCGCCCCGGTAGGAAGGACTCGCCTCTTTCAGAGAGCGTTAAGGAGGGCAACCCAGGTGGCGCTGGGGGTCCCCCCATTGCCGAAGGCGCTCGACTCCGCCGCGAACGCGAGCAACGCGCCTGGACACAACGCGAATTAGCGGTCCGCATGGCCTACTCGCCGACCCAGGTCTCGCACGTCGAAACTGCTCTCAAGGTTGCGACATTGCCGTTCTGTCGCGCCGCTGACGGCGTCTCCGGCCTCGCGGGAGGCGAGGAGTCGTTCGAGCGCGAGTGGCTGAGTATGAAGTACGGCGCGCTACTGGAAGGGTTCCCGGCTCTCATCGGGTACGAAGGCCGGGCCGTGGAGATCCGGCTGTACGAAGTAGGCGTCATTCCTGGCCTGCTTCAAACGCCGGAGTACGCGGCGACCATCGAAGACCACAGCGTGACGCGTGGAGCGATCACGCCCGAACAAGCCCGCGAGCGAGTAGCTGTAGTCGCGGACCGGCAAACAGCCATCGACCGGACCCCACGGCCCTTGGTACATGCGGTTGTGGACGAGAGCTGTATCCGCCGACACCTCATACAGCGGCAACGGTGGTCAGTGCATCGAGTGGGCACCTGCACACGCCTCCGCGACCGGCATAGTCCGTCCGCGACTCCCAGCGCGCCGACGGCCCCTTCCTTATGGTCTCCACCACCTCGTTCACCGGGCTCGTGACGCTCGCCAAGACGTCGGACATCTAGCCCGGCGGCTCCGGGGCGCGGGTGCCCGCCGAGGTCCCGCGTCCCGGGGTTCTTCGAACGCGGAGCCGGTCGACGCCGGACTTCGTCCGGTGGTGTCAGTGATGCTCCGGCTTCGCGGTGCGGGACATCAGTTCCTCAACCGCGCCCTGGGGCGGCACACCGTCGTAGATGATGCGTGCCATCGTCTCCACGATCGGCATCTCGACCTGGTGGTGGCGGGCCAGGTGGAGCACGGACTTGCAGGAGGTGACACCCTCGGCGGTCTGCGACATCGCGGCGGATGCCTCGGCGACGGACCTACCCCGGCCGAGGTTGGAGCCGAAGGTGTGGTTGCGGGACAACGGTGAGGAACAGGTGGCGATGAGGTCGCCCATGCCTGCGAGCCCGCCGAGAGTACGGGGGTCCGCCCCCATCGCGGCGCCCAGGCGGCCGGTCTCGGCCAGGCCCCTGGTCATGAGCGCGGCCTTGGTGTTGTCGCCAAGGCCCATGCCGTCGGTGATCCCGACCGCGAGCGCGATCACGTTCTTCACGGCGCCGCCCAGCTCGCAGCCGACGACGTCGGTGTTGGTGTACGGGCGGAAGTAGGGGGTGTGGCAGGCCGTCTGGAGCCGCTGCGCGACCTGTTCGTCCACGCAGGCGACGACGCCGGCGGCGGGCCGGCGGCGGACGATCTCCCCGGCGAGGTTGGGGCCGGAGACCACGGCGATCCTCTCCGGCCCGGCGCCGGTGACGTCCGCGATCACCTGGCTCATCAGCATGTCGGTGCCCAGCTCGACCCCCTTCATCAGGGAGACGAGGACGGTGTTGTCGGCGAGGGCCGGGGACCAGACGGTCAGGCTGCGGCGCAGGTACTGGGCGGAGACGGAGAAGACGGCGATATCCGCGCCGTCTGCGGCCTCGGTGGCGTCCGTCGTCGCGCGAATCGTGTCCGGCAGGACGGTGCCGGGCAGGTAGTCGGGGTTCGTCCGGCTGGTGTTGATCGCCTCGACGAGCTCGGCCCGGCGCGCCCACAGCGCGACCTCGCATCCGGCATCGGCGAGGATCAGCGCGAACGCCGTACCCCAGGAACCTGCTCCGAACACGGCGACACGAGGCACCGCAGCCTCCCTTTCCTCACGGGTTGTCTGCTCGGTGGGTAGCGTACGGGCGCTCGGGGCACGGCAGTTCACCCTCGCCTACGGCGATGGTCCGGCGCCCGGCCGACGGAATCACGGCGGCCGGAACAACCCCGGAAAGCGCGGCGCCAGCCACGGGCGGGGGCCGCCCGGGACGATGTGGCCGCGGGCCATCGCGCGGGCCGGGGAGCACCGGCCGAGGGACATCAGCAGGAATGTCACCGGGTCCGTTCTGATCACGCAGTCCGGGTCCGGCAGCGGGCCGGGCAGGACGGTGAGCACACCGTCGGCGACCGTCACGCCGAACGACGAGCCGCCCCGGAGCTGATGGGCGTAGCGGACCCGGAGCCCCTCGATCGCCGGGGCGTGGACGACGCGCGGCATCACCGCGTGCAGAAAGGGCAGACACAGCTCGACCCGGGCCCGGTCGATCATGTGCGGGCGGCGCAGCGCGCGGCCGATGTCGAAGCCGTGGCCGAGCATATGGGTGAGCAGATACGAGCCGAGTACGGCCCGGTTCATCGGCCCGAGCGGCGTGGTCAGCGGTGTCTCGGGGTCGTCGTGCGCCGGGGGTGCCGCGACGAACGCGGCGGCCCGGTCGGTGATCATCGCCGCCAGCGGGCCCGGCGCCCGGACCGGGAATCCGGCCAGGGCGCGTGCGTTGGCCCCGGCGAGGCCGCCGGGGGTGCCGTCGCCCCAGGTCTCGCCCCGGCCCGCCGCGATGTCGGCCATCAGCGCGTTGGCCTGGGCGAGGTGCGCGGCGGTGTCGCCGAGGGTCCAGGTCAGCCCGGGTACGGGCACGGCCGGGTCGACGGCGGACCGCAGCAGGGCCGCGACATCGGCCCCGGTGGTACGGATCGCCTCACCGAGTCCTTCGGGCAGTGCGCGCGTCCGGCGCATGGCCCCACCCCCCGCTCCGCGACGGCCCCCGCCCCCCGGGCGGCCGATCCCGCGACCCAATCACCCGGCGCGGGCGGCGACAAGAGGCGTACGCCCCGGTGCATCACGGTCATGAGAGGGCGCGTGGAGCGCTCGGGGTCAGGGCTTGCGGGCGACCGCCCCGTACATCGCGACCTGTTCCGGCGCGATGCCTTCCTGGTCGGGGCCGGGGCGCCAGCGGTGGACCTGGGTGAGTCCGGGTTCGAGCAGGTCGAGGCCGTCGAAGAAGGTGCCGACCTCGGCGGCGGTACGCGACACCATCGGGATGCCCCGGCTCTCGTACTCGGCGGTGACGCGGGCCAGTTCCCCGGGCGCGAAGTCCGCGGTGGCGGTGGAGATCGCCAGGAAGCTGCCGGAGGGCAGCGGGTCCAGCAGCCGCCGGACCAGGACCAGATCGTCGGGCGGCCGGATGAAGTGGAGCATCGCGATCACCGTCAGCGCCACCGGCCGCCGGGGGTCGAGCGCCCGGAACGCCGCCGATTCCAGGATCGACTCGGGCTCGCGCATATCGGCGTCGATATACGCGGTCCTGCCTTCGGGGGAGCTGGTGAGCAGCGCCTCCGCGTGGGCCAGCACGATCGGGTCGTTGTCGACGTAGACCACGGACGCGTCGGGCCGTTCCCGCTGGGCGACCTCGTGCAGATTGGGCGAGGTCGGCAGTCCCGTACCGATGTCGAGGAACTGGCGGACGTCCTCCTCCCGGGCCAGATGCCGGACGGCCCGCTCCATGAAGAGGCGGTTCTGGCGCATGCTGACCGGCAGCGAAGGCCAGCCCGCGACCATCGCCTCGCCCGCCTCGATATCGACCTGGTAGTGATCTTTTCCGCCGAGCAGGTAGTCGTAGACCCGCGCCGAGTGGGCGCGCCCCGTGTCGATCCGGTCCATGCGATCCCTCAACTCACCGTCTGTCCCCTGTTGTTGAGGATTGTATGGCTCGGTCCGCGGCGGATGACGGCGGCGTGCCGTGATATCACGGCCGTCCGGGTGAGGGGGTGGTCGCCCCGCCTCCGTGACGGCCGGCCGCCGGTGCGGTATCGGTGGGGGCGGTAGGCCCGCCGTACGGGACGCGCGGGCTGCCGGGCACCCATGGAGGTGGCGGATGGCGACGAAGGACACCGCAGGTCACAGCGGAGCCGGTACGGACGCGGATGTCGTCGTGGTCGGCGCCGGGCCGACCGGGCTGCTGCTCGCCGGGGACCTGGCCGCCGCCGGGGCGCGTACCGTTCTCGTCGAGCGGCGGCCCCCGGGGCTCTCCAATCTGACCCGGGCCTTCGGCGTCCACGCCCGTACGCTCGAACTCCTCGACGCCCGGGGACTCTCCGACGAACTCGTCGCCACCGGCCTCACCCTGAACTCCCTGCGCCCGTTCCGGCGGCTGGAGTTCGACCTGACCCGGCTGCGGACCCGGTTCCCGTTCATCCTGATCACTCCGCAGTACGAGGTGGAACGGCTGCTGGAGCGCCGGGCCCGGGACGCGGGCGCCGACATCCGGTACGCCACCGGACTCACCGGGCTGCGGCAGAACGCGTCCGGCGTCGTCGCCGAGGTCGGCGGAACGAGCGAGCTGGCGGCCCGGTACCTGGTCGGGACGGACGGAGCGCGCAGTACCGTACGCCGCAGGCTCGGGCTGCCCTTCCCCGGCGGCTCCGTGATCCGTTCCATGGTGCTGGCGGACGTCCGGCTCGCGGAACCGCCCGACGACCTGCCCACGGTGAACGTCACCGATGACACCATCGCCCTGATCCTGCCCTTCGGCGACGGCTGGTACCGGGTGATGGGCTGGGACCGGAACCGTCAGCCGCCGGACTCCGAGCCCGTCGAAGCCGCCGAGATCCGTGAGCTGACCCGCCGTACCCTCGGCTCCGACTTCGGGATGGGCGAGCCCCGCTGGATGTCCCGGTTCAGCTGCGACGAACGGCAGGTACCGGACTACCGCGACCGGCGGGTCTTCCTCGCGGGCGACGCCGCGCACATCCACTCACCGGCGGGCGGCCAGGGCCTCAACACCGGCCTCCAGGACGCCGCGAACCTGTCGTGGCGACTGGCGGCGGCCCTGCGGCGGGATGCCGCCGACCCGGAGGCGCTGCTCGACGGCTACCACGCGGAGCGGTATCCGGTCGGCCGGACCGTGATCCGCAGCAGCGGGGCGATCCTGCGGCTGGCGATGGCCGGTTCACCGCTGCGGCGGGCGGCCAGGACGGTACTCGCGGGCGGGCTGATGACGCTGCCGCCGGTGGTCCGGCAGGGCATGGGCCAGGTCACCGGCCTCGGGATCGCCTATCCCGCCCCGCGCGGCAGCCATCCGCTGACCGGGCGCCGGGTCCCGGATCTCGCCCTGCGGGAGGGCCGGTTGTACGAGCTGTTGCGTACGGGGGACTTCGTCCTGGTCACCCCGCCGCACGCGGCCCCCGCCGACCATCCGGGGGTACGCCGGGCGCACTGGCGGGACCCGGAACGCGACCTGGAACTCCTGATCCGCCCGGACGCGTACATCGCCTGGGCGTCCGCCCACCCGGACGCAGCCGCCCTCCGGGAGGCGCTCCACCATTGGACGGGGGTCGCGTAGCCCCGGGCCGGGCCGGGGTGCCGTTGCCCGGGCGGCGCCCTATGCCTTCGGCAATGGGGGGACCCCCAGCGCCTCGGTCCCTCCGGGTCAGGCCCACGCCATCCGCCCGGCCGGGCGGGTGTCGTCGGGCGACCGCGCGCCGGTGAGTGGCTGGTCGCGCAGTTCCCCCGCGCCCCTGGTTGCCGCCCACTTGACCGCCCTCGTAGCGAGACGGGCCCTTCCGGGGGCGGGACCCATTCCAGGGCCGGGGCCGGAGAGAGTGTTTAGGGGCTCGGGGAACTGCGAGACAAGCCACAGGCGGTCCGCAGGCCGCCAACAACACCCGCCCGGCAGACGGTTTCCGGGCCTCAAAGAAGGCCGCGGCGCTCCAGGACCGGCTTGCACTCCGCCGGATAGCCGATGTCGCGAACAATGGCTCGGCCCGGCGGGTTCGTCCGGCGCTGCCACTCCGCGCGGGTCCATTCGATCTCGTCGGCGACCCATTCGCAGTTGATCTCGGTCGGGGTCGGCAGCGGCGTGGGTGATACCGCCGGCGGTGGGGGCCTGCGGTCCGTCGGGCCTACCGCCTCCCCTCCCCCGCCGAGGGCGAAGGTCGCGCCGAGCCCCCCGAGGCAGAGGACCGCCCAGACGGCGGCGATCCGGCGCCGCGCGGGCCGCCGGGCAGCGGGGCCGTCCGGCGCGGCGGGTTCATCGGCGGGGCCTTCCTCGGGGCTCGGCATCCGAGCACCGTATCCGGCCCCCGCGCGGGCGGGGTTATCACGTACCCCGCCCGCGCCTCGGGCCCCGTCAGGGGCGGTGTCAGGTCAATGCCTCCCGGACGGCCGCCTCGACCTGGACCGCCGTGTTGCGGTAGCCCGCCGCGTTGGGGTGGACGACCGTGGCCCGGTTGCCGTCGGAGCAGGTCAGGGTGAAGATGCCCACGCTGACCTCGTCCGGCCAGTACGAACCGGCCTCGCCGCAGACGCCCTCGACCCACTTCGTACCGCGCGGCCGGCACAGGTCGTGGCCGACGCTGGAGGCGGCGATGTCGACATACGTATCGCCGCTCAGCTCCGTCACGGCCCGGATGATGTCGTTGAACCGGGTACTCACCTCGTTCAGCCAGGCGATGTCCCCGTGGGTGGCCGAGATCCGGCCGAGGCCCTTGATGTCGGCGGCCAGTTCGGTGGTGTCCTGCCGGTCGCAGGTGGTGGCGTCGGCCGGGACGATGGTGGGGTAGCCGACCGTGACGATCTTCGCGTCAGGCGCCTTCTGGTGCACATCGCGCAGCATGGCGGCGTACTCCCGGACAACCCGGTCGTACTTGTCGCTGATCGACTCGGGGTCGAGGATCGACTCACCCGTCTCGTACGCGTCCTTGCAGGGCGTGGCGTCGTCCGGCTGGCCGAACCCGGCGACCAGACAGGAGACGAAGATCTTGCCGAAGGGCAGGCTGTTTCCGCCGACGCCGATGGTCACCACATCGGTGTCCGCGTTCAGTTCGGCCCGGTCGACCTGCGGGGCGACGCTCGGCCAGCCGCCCTCGGGCGGCTCCACCGGGCTGATCGGCGTCTGGCGGACCGTGGCGATATCGCCGATGACCGCCGCGCCGCAGCTGACGTCGGTCAGCTCGACCGGGCGCCCCGCCGGGGGTTCGGCGGCGAGTCCGGCCGCGACCAGGTTCGGGTAGGACCCGGTCGTACGGTCGCAGCCGTCCCGGTCCGGGCTGCCCAGCGCCGGCCGGGGGTCGCCGACGAAGACACCGGCCGTGTACGAGTCGCCGAGCGCCGCCCACTGGACGGGCTCGGCGGCGGCGAGGGGTACGGGCGCGGCCGCGGACGCGGGCGCGGCGGAGGCGGCGGAGGTCGTGACCGTGGCCGGCAGGGCGAGGGTCAGCGCCGCCAGGGCGGCCAGCGCCGCCCGGCGGGCGAAACCCCCGCCCGCCGGTGACGACTTGAAGGGAAGGATCTGGAACACGTAGCTCTCCTGAGAGAAGAAGGGGGAGCGAAATCGACAGATCGATTACGCCTCGCACTCAAGCAGCTACTTTCCGCGATGGTCCAGGCTCCCGGATGATCATTCACTCCACCGTGTCCCCGCCCGGCGGCACATCACCCCGCCCGGTGCCGCGCCCCTCGCCCCGCTCCCTTCCCCGGTCCGGGCGCGGGGCCGCCCGGGGGCTCCCGCCACGGCGGCACCCCGGCGACCGTCACCGCGCGCAGCAGCCACTCCCCCGGGCCGTACCGGTGCCGCCGCAGCCACCACCGGGCGAGCACGAGCTGCGCCAGGAAGACCACCGGGACGACGCCGAGCACGGCGAGCGGGGAGAGCCGGTCCACCAGGCCGAGGCCGTACCCCGTGAACAGCGCGCCCAGGGTGATCGATTGGAGCAGATAGGCGCTCAGCGCCACCTTCCCCAGGGGCGCCAGGGCGCGCTCGACCGCGCCGCCCCCGGCCGTACGGAACAGGGCCAGGCCGAGGACCACGTACGACGCCGTCAGCAGCGGCGCGGTGAGCTGCCCGGCGCCGAACGCGACGATCTCCACCGCCGAGCCCGGCCGATGGACCGCGGCCCAGGCGTAGAAGACGGCACCCGCGAGCCCGGTCGGCAGCCCGGCGACGAGGAGTCGGCGCAGCAGCGGCCGGTACGCGTCCGGCTCGGCGAAGAGCCGGACCCGCCCGGCGGCGAACCCGAGCAGGAACATCGCGAGTGAACTGGCCCCCTGGATCAGGGCGAGCAAGCCGAACGTCTCGGGGAAGTGGCCCGCGTGGTACGCGGCCGTGGCCCCGGCGTCGCCGGTGAAGGCGGCCAGCTTCTCGGCCGGGGCCGAGCCGGGGCCGGCCTGGGTGCCGCCTTCGGCCAGTACGGCGAGGCCGAGCAGCAGCCACAGCGTGCCGGAGACGGTGATCAGCGCGATCGCGGTCCGGACGGCCCGGCGCGGGGAGATCCCGCGGCAGGCCAGCAGGATCAGTCCGAGGAGGGCGTAGAGGGTGAGGATCTCGCCGTGGAAGAGGAGCGCGCCGTGCGGCAGGCCGAGGGCGAGAAGTCCGGCCTGGCGGCGCAGCATCCGGGGCCGGAACGCGGTGGACGACCGTTCGGCGGCGGCCATCTGGAGGGTGAAGCTGTAGCCGAAGAGGAAGGAGAAAAGCAGATAGAACTTGGTCTCGAAGAAGAGCGTCGCCACGAAGCGGACCGCGTGGTCGAGGGGTGAGTCGTGGGCCGGGTTTCCGGCGGGCTGGGCGTAGTAGGGGTCCGCGAAGGCCCAGATGTTGACGGTGAGGATGCCCAGGAGCGCGAAGCCGCGCAGGGCGTCCACATTGAGCAGCCGTACGGCCGCGGGGGCGGCGGTCGGACCGCCCCCCGGTTCGGCCGTTTCGGTTGATATCCGCGTCATGTCCCCATATCCCCGTTTCCTTGGTCCTCCCCGGCCCGTGCGGTCGTTCGCCCGCCGCCCGAGGGCACGGCCGGACCCCTCGACGGCGACGCAATCATAAAGCGACCAGTCACTTAATTAAAGACCGGCCGACCGGAACCGACCACCCCGATCCGGCATATGCCTGTACGCATATGAACTGTCGCTCTGGGTAACGACATGGCCACGACTGTCCCCCCTGCGAGTCAAAGGCCATTAGGCGTGCCTTGCCTAAGTTGTAGGGTGTCGTGGTCAGTCCGTCCGTGAGGAAGGAACGTGGTGTCCATGGACGGTCCCCGTTTGGTGGCCGAGGACCTGGACGTCGGGCACACGGCCCGCCCGGTGCTCCGGAACGTCGGTCTGGAACTGCGGCCCGGCGCCGTCACCGTGCTCGTCGGTCCCAACGGCTGCGGAAAGTCGACCCTGTTGAGAACCGTCGCGGGCCTGCTGCCGCCGCTCGGCGGCAAAGTGACCGTCGACGGCGCCCCGCTCGGCTCCTTCTCCCGCCGGACGCTCTCCCAGCGGCTGGCCTTCCTCCCCCAGTCGTCCCACGCGCCGGCCGGGGTGACCGTCCGCGAACTCGTCCGGCACGGCCGCTACGCCCACCGGGGCGCCCTCGCCCGGCACACCGCCGACGACACCGAGGCCATCGACTGGGCGCTCGGCGTCACCGACGCCGCGCCCCTGGTCGACCGGCGGCTGGACGAACTCTCCGGCGGCGAACGGCAGCGCGCCTGGCTGGCGATGGTGCTGGCACAGCGGGCGGGTGTACTGCTGCTCGACGAGCCCACCACCTATCTCGACCTGCGGCACCAGTTCGAAGTGCTGGACGTGGTCCGGCGGCTCGCCCGCGAGCACCGGATAGCGGTCGGGGTCGTCATCCACGATCTGATGCAGGCGGCGGCGTACGCCGACGACGTGGTGGTCGTCGCCGACGGCGGGGTCATCGCGGCGGGCGGCGCCGAGGAAGTGCTGACGCCCGAGGTCATCCATCGCGCCTTCGGGCTCCGGGTGAGCGTCGTCCGCGACCCGGCGACGGGCTATCTCGCCTGCTTCCCGGCCCGCGCCGACGATCTTCCGGCCACCGGGCCCGCCGAGTCCGCCGAGCCCGTCAAGTCCGCCAAGTCCGCCAAGTCCGAACCGGCCGCCGTGACCAAATCGGCCGACCCGGCCGATCCCGCCGCCCCGGCGGCAGGCGCGTCGCCCGTGCCCTGACGGCCCGCCCGCACACACCTCCGGCCCGCTCCACCGGCGCCGGTGACACCGGCGGAACCGCCCGTACCGGCCGGGTTCTACGGCCCCGGCTCCGGAACCGGCGCCCGGCGGCCGGAACCAGCCGCGCGGACACCTCCGCCCGGCCCTTGCCGTACCGGATTCCGCCGTGCGCCGCGGGCCGCGCCCGGACGCCCACTCCCATACCTCCCCCTGTACCACGCAGCACATCCAGCACACCCAGCACACAAGGAGAGTTACCCTCATGCGGAATCTGGTGCGCACCTTCGCGACGGGCAGTGCCGCCGTGGCGCTCGCCCTGGCCGTGACCGGCTGCGGCGGCGACACCGCCGGTGAAGCCGGTGGCGGTGGCGACAAGGGCGGCGACAAGGGGGCCAAGGGCGGTGCGATCACCGTCGAGACCGCCCAGGGCAAGATCAACCTGAAGAAGCCCGCGACCAAGGTCGTCGCCCTGGAGTGGACGTACACGGAGGAACTGGTCGCCCTCGGCGTCACGCCCGCCGGAAACGCCGACAACAAGGGCTACGGCACCTGGATCACCGCCGAGGGCGCCGCGCTCCCGCAGGGCGTCACCGACGTCGGCTCCCGCAACGAGCCCAGCCTGGAGAAGATCCGCGCCCTCCAGCCCGACCTGATCGTGATCGACAACGAGCGGTCCAAGTCGAATCTGAAGCAGCTCCAGGACATAGCCCCCGTCCTCTCCTTCACCTACACCACCCAGCCGCAGCTCGGCACGATGAAGAAGAACTTCACCGAGCTGGCGAAGGCCGTCGGCAAGACGAACGAGGCCACCGCCGTCAACCAGCGGATCGACACCGCCGCCGCCGACCTCAAGGGCCGGCTGGAGAAGGCGGGCAAGGGCGGCCTGACGTACGCCGTCGGCCAGGGCTTCACCGCCAACGGCACGGCGTCCGTCCGGATGCTCACCGACGACGCGATCGCCCCGCAGGTCCTCAACCTGGCCGGGCTGAAGAACGGCTGGACCGGCAAGGGCGACGTCTGGGGCATGACGACCGTCGGCGTCGAGGGCCTGACGGCGACCGCGAAGAACGCCGAGTTCCTGTACGTGGCCGCCGCCGAGGACAACCCGTTCACCGGCGCCTTCGCCAAGAACCCGGTCTGGAAGAACCTCGACTTCGTCAAGGGCCAGCGGGTCCGCCCGCTCGACCCCGGCACCTGGCTCTTCGGCGGCCCGCTGTCGGCGCTGCACCTCCTGGACGAGACCGGTAAGGCCCTGAAGGTCTGATGGCCGTCCCCGTCCGGCTCCCGGCCCGCATCGCCGGGAAGCACGACCAGGGGTCCGGGCCGGGGTCCGGACCGGGCCGCCCGCGGGCCCTGCTCGTGGGCGGCGGCCTCGGTCTCGCCGTCTGCGCCATCGCCGTACTCCACCTCGGCATGGGCTCGTCCGGGGTGGGCGTCGCGGACGTCCTCGCCGTCGTCTTCGGCGGCGGCGACGCCCATACCGAGGACATCCTCGTCGGCGCCCGGCTGCCCCGTACGCTCACCGGGCTCGTCGTCGGGATCGCCGTCGGCGTCTCCGGTGTCCTCGTCCAGGGCGCGACCCGCAACCCGCTCGCCGCGCCCGACACCCTCGGCGTCAACGCGGGCGCCTACTTCGCCGTCGTCCTCGTCGCCTATCTCGGCCTCGACCTGGGGCCGCTGCCGTCCGGCGCGGCCGCGTTCGTCGGCGGCCTCCTCGCCATCGGCCTGGTCTACCTGCTGAGCAGCGGCGGAGTCCTCACCCCCGGCCGGGTCCTGCTCGCCGGCGCGACCGTCGCGCTCGCCGGGACGGCCGCCGCCGAGTTCCTCCAGATGCTGGACGTCGAGGCCACCCGCGGCCTCTTCTTCTGGGGCAACGGCACCCTGATGCAGTCCGGTCTCGAACGGCCCCTGATCACCGGGTCGATCGTGCTCGTCGTGGCCTGTGCCGCGCCCCTGCTGGCCCGGCCGCTGGATCTGCTGGCCCTCGGCGACGAGACCGCGTCCGCGATGGGCGTCCGGGTCGACCGGATCCGGCCCGCCGCGTTCCTGGTCGCCGTACTGCTCTCCGCGACGGCCGTCTCCCTCGCGGGCCCGATCGGCTTCATCGGACTGATCGCGCCCGTGATGGTCCGCGCCCTGGGGATTCGCGCCCACGCGCTGCTGATCCCGCTGTCGGCGCTGCTCGCCTGTGCCGTACTGCTCGGCGCCGACGCCGCCGCCCAGGTCGTGGTCCCGCCGTCGGCGGTCTACACCTCGGAGATCCCGGTCGGGGTCGTCACCGCCCTGATCGGCGGGCCCGTCTTCATGCTGCTGGCCCGGCGGATCAGTACCGGCGACGCCGACACCGGGGCGGCCGTCGCCGTCTCCGGGCGGCGGCGCGGGCCCGCGTACGCCGTCGTCCTCGGAACCGGGATCGCGGTACTCGCCCTCGCGATGATCGTCTCGCTCCGGCTCGGTGACGTCGAGATCGGCTACGACCGGATCATCGCCGCCCTCACCGGCACCACCGACCCCGTGGTCGAGTCGATCGTCTCCTACCGGCTGCCGCGGATCCTGGTCGCGGCGCTCGCCGGGGCGTGTCTCGCCGTCGCGGGTACCGCCGTCCAGGCCGTGGTCCGCAATCCGCTCGCCGAACCCGGACTCATCGGCGTCACCGCCGGGGCGTCCTTCGGGGCCGTACTGATCATCGCCGTGATCCCGGCGGCGCCCGCGATCGCCCTGCCGTTCGCGGCCGGGATCGGCGGCATCCTGATGCTGCTGCTGGTGATCGCGATCGCCCGCGGCCCGCGCGGCTCCACCCGGTCCGGGCTCGATCCGACCCGGGTCGTCCTGGTCGGCCTCGGCGCGGCGGCCACCGCGATGGCGCTGGTCAACATCATGGTGGTCAGCGCGCAGATGAACATCTCGGCGGCGCTGAGCTGGCTCGCGGGCAGTACATACGGCCGGGACTACGACGCCATGCTCTGGCTCATGGTCCCCGCGGTCGTCGCCGTCGCCCTGGTGCTGGCGGCCCGTCCGGTCAATCTGCTCGCCCTCGGCGACGAACTCCCCCGCGCCCTCGGCCTGGAACTGGGCCGGGCCCGGCTGCTGGTCCTCGGCGCCGGGGCGCTGCTGGCGGCGGGCACGGCGTCGGCGATCGGCGCGGTCGGCTTCGTCGGCCTGGTCGCCCCGCATCTGGCCCGCAGGCTGGTCGGCAACAACGGGGCGCGGATGATCCCGATGGCGGCGGTGCTCGGCGCGGTACTCGTCGTCACCTCCGACGCCATCGGCCGCTGGCTGCTGGCGCCGACGGAGATCCCGGTGGGCATCGTGACGGCGCTGCTCGGCGCGCCGTATCTGGTGTGGCTGCTGCGGCGGACGAGCCCGTCGGGCGGCGGCGCGTAACCCGGCGTACGAGGTGTACGGGTCGCCCGCCGCCGTCCTCCGGGGCGGCGGCGGGCGACCCCGGTGCCGATGACGTCCCCTGTCACCGGACACCGGCTCCCGCGGTGTCGTACGGGCACCCGTCGGCTGTGGGGTTACCAGCCGGAGGTATCAGCTGTGGGTCACCAGCTGTGCGCCACGTCCACGATCACCTGGTCGTCGGTCTGTGTGACCCGGAACGGCAGCTTGGCCCGTACCCCGAGCCCCACCTGGGTCTGGCCCTCCCAGCTCACGCCGAACTTGTGGTCCCGGAAGGTCTGGTACCCGGTGACGTTCACCCCGGGCAGCCGCTCCTTGGGCGTGGCGTTGTAGGTCGGGTTCATATTCACGTCGTAGCTCGGCGCGTTGACGTGGACGGAGAGAATCGCGCCGCCGGACACGGGTATCGGATCGCCGGTGAAGTCCTGCCGGAACTCGTCGACATAGTGCACGTAGTAGCCGGTCTTGGCGGTCCCGCCGGTGATGTCGAAGACCATCCGGTCGTAGCAGGCGTGCTGGCCGGTCCTGATGTTCCGCAGCGGCGTCCCGGAGTACTGGGCGGCCTGTTTGACCCCGCTGCCCCAGGGCGTGGAACACGCCGCCTTGCCGGTCTTCTCCGCCGCCCGGTCGGCGGTCGCGGCGCCCGCGACCCCCGCCGTGCCCAACACTCCGCCGCCCGCGACGACGAGCGCCGCGGCGATTGCCGTTAACCGTCGCATGAGTACCTCCGAAATATCGTCCGGGACCGTGGCGGCCCCGCGCGGACCCCACCCTTTCCGCCAGGGGCTCATCACGGCATCCGCACGCGTACTCAGCTGTGCTGTATGTAGCAGCTACTCCTCTACAAGATCTCCCGACTCGCGCCGCTCCGCCAGCGCGAGGGCGTTCCGTGCGCGCGCCGACACGGAGGGTGCGCGCACGGACAACGACGGCCGCCCGCACCGTCACGGCGGCCGGACCGTCCCCCGTGCCCGCCGCACCCCCGCCCCCGAAAACCCGTGGCCGTCCGGCGTCCCCCGCGTACACCCTGGTGGGGTGAGTGAGAACCAGCCCCAGCGGGCCGTCCGGGCCCGGCATACCGACGACACGATCACCGTCTACCAGGCGTATCCGCCCGCGATCGGCGGGCCCGCCGCCCGTGACGGCCGGTTCCCCGCCGCCTGGAAGCGGGACCGGATGACGTGGATCAAGCCGTCGTTCCTGTGGATGATGTACCGCTGCGGCTGGGGCGCCAAGGAGGGCCAGGAGACCGTACTCGCGGTCGAGATCTCCCGTACGGGCTTCGAATGGGCCCTGGCGCACGCCTGCCTGTCGCACTACGACCGGGATCTGCACACCGACCCGGCCGACTGGAAGCGGCAGTTGCGGGAGTCCCCGGCCCGGGTGCAGTGGGACCCCGAGCGGGACGTACGGCTCCAGCCGCTGCCGTACCGGTCGCTGCAACTCGGCCTGTCCGGCGAGGCGGTACGGCGGTACGCGGACGAGTGGATCGTCTCCGTCGAGGACGTGACCGGCCTCGCGCACGACGTCCACGCCCTGGTCCGTACCGGCGAAGTGGAAGCGGCCCGTACGCTGCTGCCCCGCGAGACGCCGTACCCGGAGCCGGAAGGGCTGCTGGACCGGTTGCGCTAGGGCGTGTCTGACGGATCAGGCTGGATCAGCGAGCGGGGTCTGGTGCCGTGGATCGCAAGGCGGAGGAGGGAGTCCACGCGGTGGGGGTACG
>NZ_JBEYIS010000084.1:0-22484 GCF_040635975.1 Streptomyces sp. NPDC006798 | reverse complement strand
TTTGGCACGCTGTTGAGTTCTCAAGGAACGGACGCTTCCTTCAGGCCCTTTTCACCAGGCCCTCCGGGCTTTCCCTTCGGTCTTGCGTTTCCAACTTTACCAGATCGTTTTCCCATTCCGTTTCCGGACTTGGATTCCGATCGGGCGGCCGATTGGAGAGGCCTTCTTGCTTTTGCCTTTCGGCGATTCCGACTTTATCAGAAGCATTTCGACCGAGCTAATCGGTCTTCGTGATCCGGATAAGGAGTCGAATAGTGGCTCCCGCGAGAACATCGTCCCGTCGAGGAGCGAGTCAGACACTAACGTTTGCACTCGATCTTGTCTAGTCCGAGGCAACCGTTCAAATCTACCTCCCCACGCCAACCATGTCAATGGTTTTTGCGGGCAGGCCCCGACACTAGCAGGTCAGCAGGGCACAACGCACATCAGGCGGCAACGGGATTACGGGGTCGCCGGGTCGGCGACCGGCCCGGGTGGGGTCAGGGGAAGACGGAGGGCGGGGTCTCCAGCTCCTCCAGCTCGATGCCGGGGGCTGACAGGACCACGTCCCCGGCGATGTGCACGGTGTGCTGTTCGCCGGTGTCCAATGCGTTGACCTGGTACGCGTCCACGATCAGGGGGCCGTTGTCAGTCGTGTGCGCTTCACTGTCGAGCAGGGCCCAGGACTGGTCGACGGTGCGGGGGGCGAGAACGGGATCCGTGAAGGCGACGAGCCGGACGCGGGTCGCCGGGGACCCGGGGGTGAGCCGGAGGAGGCGCGCGGTGGCGACGAGGAAGGCCGGGGAGGTGCCGGTGAAGGCGTGGGCGGGGACGGAGCCTTCGGTGGCGTGGCTGCCGGTGGGGTCGGTACGGACCCAGGTGACGCCGTCGACGGCGGCGCCGCGGACACGCCAGCTCGCGGCGTGGAGTTCGAGCCGGATCGGGCGACCCAGATCGTCGACGGCCAGATCGACGGAGCCCGAGTGGTCGCCGGTGGGTCCGGTGGTCTGGGCGACATAGCGCCAGCCGGAGGGGCCGGGGGCGCAGTGGAAGTGTTCCTCACCGAGGGGGGTGCGATCGTGCGGATCGTGGAGCGAATAGCGGCCGCGGGGCATGGGGGCTTCGGGGTCCTTGTGCGGTGAGACGCGGTGGTGTCACCCACCGGGGGTCGTGAGGCGGTCGGTGCCGCCCCGGTCCCGACCGGGTTCCGGGGCCGTCCAGGGGGAGGGTACGGGCAGGCCCCCGGCACCGGGGGGTGCGGGGGCCTGTCGTGTGGTGGCCGTGCCGGTCGGGGTGCCCCGGCCTCCGGGTCCGTCCGGGAAGCGGGCGGGGCCGGGACGCCCGGGTCCGGGCCTCTTCGGGTTCGGCCGGGGCGGGGACCGTCAGTAGCGGTAGTGGTCGGGCTTGAAGGGGCCTTCGACCTCGACGCCGATGTACGCGGCCTGCTCCGGGCGGAGGGTCGTCAGCTTGACTCCGAGCGAGTCGAGGTGGAGCCGGGCGACCTTCTCGTCGAGGTGCTTGGGCAGGACGTAGACGTCGGTCGGGTACTCGGCCGGCTTGGTGAAGAGCTCGATCTGCGCCAGCGTCTGGTCCGCGAAGCTGTTGGACATCACGAAGGAGGGGTGACCGGTGGCGTTGCCCAGGTTGAGGAGGCGGCCCTCGGACAGCAGGATGATCTTCTTGCCGTCGGGGAAGGTCCAGGTGTGGACCTGGGGCTTGACCTCGTCCTTGACGATGCCGGGGATCCGGGCCAGCCCGGCCATGTCGATCTCGTTGTCGAAGTGGCCGATGTTCCCCACGATGGCCTGGTGCTTCATCTTGGCCATGTCGGCGGCCATGATGATGTCCTTGTTGCCGGTGGTGGTGATGAAGATATCGGCGATTCCGACGACCTCGTCGAGGGTCGTGACCTGGTAGCCGTCCATCGCCGCCTGGAGGGCGCAGATGGGGTCGATCTCGGTGATGATCACGCGGGCGCCCTGGCCGCGCAGGGATTCGGCGCAGCCCTTGCCGACGTCACCGTAGCCGCAGACGACGGCGACCTTGCCGCCGATCAGGACGTCGGTGGCGCGGTTGATGCCGTCGACGAGGGAGTGGCGGCAGCCGTACTTGTTGTCGAACTTGGACTTGGTGACGGCGTCGTTGACGTTGATCGCCGGGAAGAGGAGGGTGCCGTCGCGGTGCATCTCGTACAGCCGGTGGACGCCGGTCGTGGTCTCCTCGGTGACACCGCGGATCTCGGACGCCAGCTGGGTCCACTTCTGCGGGCTCTCGCCGAGGGTGCGGTTGAGCAGCGTGAGGATGTGGCCGTACTCCTCGCTGTCCGCCGTCGACGGGTCCGGGGCCTCGCCGACCTTCTCGAACTCGACGCCCTTGTGGACGAGGAGGGTGGCGTCGCCACCGTCGTCGAGGATCATGTTCGGGCCGCCGGAGGCGGTGTCGGGCCAGGTCAGGGCCTGCTCCGTGCACCACCAGTACTCTTCGAGGGTCTCGCCCTTCCAGGCGAAGACGGGGATGCCCCGGGGGTTGTCCGGGGTGCCGTCGGGGCCGACGGCGATGGCCGCGGCGGCGTGGTCCTGGGTGGAGAAGATGTTGCAGGAGGCCCAGCGGACCCGGGCGCCGAGGGCGACGAGGGTCTCGATGAGGACGGCGGTCTGCACCGTCATATGGAGGGATCCGGTGATCCGGGCGCCCGCCAGCGGCTGCTGGGCCGCGTACTCCGCGCGGATCGCCATCAGGCCGGGCATCTCGTGCTCGGCGAGGGTGATCTCCTTGCGGCCGAACTCGGCGAGGGAGAGATCGGCGACCTTGAAGTCCTGGCTGGTGTCGGTCGTCATGACGGAACTGCTCCTCAAGGGTGGTCGAGGTTGGGCACGGCTGACTCCGCGGCGGTGGACACAAGAATGCCCGGCCCCACGCGGTTCAGTCGTCGGAGGCCCTCTCTCCCTCGGTCGGTCCGCTGGGACCGCCCGACCGCCATCAGCAGCGACGTCTGACTCTGGTGACGAATCTACACCGATCCCCCTCGGCGCCCCCAGCCCGCGCGGGGGTTCGAATGGGACACGTCCCTGGTGGAAGAGGTGAGGAATGGCCGGATATCAGGGTCGTCGGACTTGGTGGACGCCGGTTCGGGTCCGGACGGGCGGCGGGGAGAGGGGGTGCCGGGGCCGGTGGGAGTGTCAGGGCACGGCCGGGGGGCGGGCCGGATCGGTGCCGGTCGAGGCCGCCGCGGCGCTGTACACATCGGGCTCCAGATAGATCACCCGGGCGATGGGGCAGGCGGCCCGGATGCGTTCCTCGGCCGCGTTGATGGCCGCGGCGACCTCGTCGGCGGTGTTGTCGTGGCGTACCGCGATCTTGGCGGCGACGAGGAGTTCCTCGGGGCCGAGGTGGAGGGTGCGCATATGGATCAGCCGGGTGACGCTGTCGCCGTCGACGACGGCCGCCTCGATCTTCCGTACGTCGTCGGCTCCGGCGGATTCGCCGAGCAGCAGGGACTTGGTCTCGGCGGCGAGGACGAGGGCGATCAGGATGAGGAGGGCGCCGATGCAGAGGGTGCCGATGCCGTCCCAGACGCCGTCGCCGGTGGCGAGGGCGAGGCCGACCCCGGCGAGGGCGAGGAACAGGCCGATCAGGGCGCCGAGGTCTTCGAGGAGGACGACGGGGAGTTCGGGGGCCTTGGCGCGGCGGACGAACTCCCGCCAGGAGTGGTCGCCGCGTACCGCGTTGGACTCCTTGATGGCGGTCCGGAAGGAGATGGTCTCGGCGACGATCGCGAAGACGAGGACACCCACCGGCCAGTACCACGCCTCGACGGGGTGGGGGTGCTTGATCTTCTCGTAGCCCTCGTAGAGGGCGAACATCCCGCCGACGGAGAAGAGGACGATGGAGACGAGGAAGGCGTAGATATAGCGTTCCCGGCCGTAGCCGAAGGGGTGTTCGGGGGTGGCTTCGCGGCGGGCGCGTTTGCCGCCGAGCAGGAGGAGTCCCTGGTTGCCGGAGTCGGCGAGGGAGTGGACGCTCTCGGCGAGCATGGACGAGGAGCCGCTGAAGACGTACGCGACGAATTTGGCCACGGCGATGGCGAGGTTGGCGGCGAGGGCCGCCACGATCGCCTTGGTCCCGCCTGACGCGCTCATCTCCGGGTGTCCCTTCGGTCCCTGGCCGGGGACCCGGAGCGGGCCGCCGTGCCGCTGCCGGGGGCGGGTTCCGGGCCGGGCCCGGAGCCGGGCGCGGGGCCGGGGTCCGGGCGCCGGTTCCGTACGGTGACCGCCCGTGCACTGAGGGGCGCCATTGTTGCAGCAGCCGGCCGGGAAATCGGGTCAGGCGGGCACCATGGCCCGGAAGAGTGTCCCGGCGCCGTCGCCCGCGCCCGAGATCTCCGCCTTGTCCCCGGCGGGTACGAACACGGAGTCGCCGGGGCCGAGTGTCAGTTCGCCCGCGGCGATCCGGCCGGCGGTGCAGAGCAGGATCTGCGGTCCGGCGGAGGTGAGGTCGCGGGGGGCGCCGTCGGGTGCCAGGACCAGTCGGGAGAGCCGGAACTCGGCGGCGGGAGTGTCGTAGACCTCCTCGCCGTCGGGGTCGGCCTCGGGGCGGAGGACGGCGGCGTCGGTGGCGTTGAAGCGGACGACGCGCAGCAGCTCGGGGACGTCGACGTGTTTGGGGGTGAGGCCGCAGCGCAGGACGTTGTCCGAGTTGGCCATGATCTCGACGCCGAGGCCGTTGAGATAGGCGTGCGGTACGCCGGCGCCGAGGTAGAGGGCCTCGCCGGGCTGGAGCCGGACGTGGTTGAGGAGGAGGGCCGCGAGGACGCCGGGGTCGCCGGGGTAGTGGTGGGCGATGTCGGCGTAGGGGGCGTAGGGGCCGCCGAGCCGGTCGGCCGCCTCGGTGGTCTCGGCGACGGTCTCGGCGACGGCGGCGGGGTCGGCGGTCAGTACGGCGGTGAGGACCTCGCGCAGGGCTGCGTCCTCGGGGTGGGCGTGCAGCAGGTCCGCGTACGGCTTGAGGGAGTCGACGCCCAGGCCCGCGACGAGGTCGGCGGTCTCGGCGGGCGGGCGGAAGCCGCACAGCCCGTCGAAGGGGGTGAGGGCGCAGATCAGTTCCGGCTTGTGGTTGCGGTCGCGGTAGTTCCGGTTCGGGGCGTCGGCGGGGATGCCCGCGGCTTCCTCGGCGGCGTGGCCCGCCCGTGCCTGGTCGAGGTCGGGGTGGACCTGGAGGGAGAGGGGGGCGCCCGCGGCCAGGAGTTTGAGGAGGAAGGGCAGCTGGGGGCCGTGCCGGCCGACGACGGCGGGTCCGAGTTCCCGTACGGGGTCGGCGGCGACGACCGCGTCCAGGGGGCCCCGGGCGAGGTGCGAGGGCGCGCCGGGGTGGGCGCCCAGCCACATCTCGGCCTGGGGTTCGCCGGTGGGGGCGATACCGAGGAGCGCGGGGATGGCGGTGGTGGAGCCCCAGGCGTAAGGGCGGATGGTGTTGGTGAGGCGTTCCATCGGCGGAGGTTCTTTCGGCTGGGGTGGTGCGGTGAGGGTGCTGGCCGGTCCGACGCACGGGCGCACGTCGCACGGTCGTGCGAAACCGGTGTCGGGATGGGCATCGTACGATCCGGCGCGGCGGCGCGCGTCCGGAGCGGCGCACTCCGGTGGTGCCGATGGGAATTCGGGCGCGTTCCCGATGGGGTCGCGGGCGGCGCGGGCGGGCGCGGTCGCCGGACGGGGTTCGCCGGTGGTCGCCGAAGGGCGTCAGGAAGGGGTCGCCGGGGTGGCGAGCGCCAGGTAGACGGCGGCGAAGTCGGTGACCGCGAGGAGTTCGGCGAGGGACTCCAGTTCGGTGCCCTCCTCGGGTTCCAGCTCGCTGATCGGGGTGTCGTGGCCGAGGGCGAGTTCCCGGGCGGCGGGGGCCGCGGTGAGGCCGCCCGCGGGCCGGTCGCGGAGCAGGACGACCCGGGCGCGGAGCGCCTGCGGTTCCTCGACGCGGTCGCGGAAGAAGTCGTCGGGGTCGGCGCCCGCGGCGAAGTCCCCGGCGAGCAGCACGCCGTGGGCGGGCAGGGCCTCGGGCAGTTCGGCGGCGAGGGCGGGGCGGCCCGCGAGTTCGGCGAGTACGGCCGCGAAGCGGCGGCCCGCCGGGGCGGCTCCGGTGCCTTCGGTCCAGATCAGGGGCAGGCTGTCGGTGAGTTCGGCGGCGAGGGTCTTGGCCGGGTTGCCGTAGGTGGCGATCGCCGGGCCGCAGCGTTCCGCCGTCCGGTCCAGCCGGTCGGCGACGAGTTCCAGGGCCTCCGGGGGCGCTTCGAGGAGTCCGACGCGGTCGAGGAGCGCGAGGAGGGGCGTGAAGAGGGCCCACAGCGCGCCGGGGCCGGCGCCCACGGTCTCCTCGTACAGCTCGTGCGGCGGGGTGGCCATGGGGACGACGAGGCCGTGGCGCCCGCCGACGCCCTCGGCGAGCGGGGAGCTGCCGGGCGTGACGGCGACGACGGTGCAGCCGCGGCGGTACGCCTGCTCGGCGAGGAGGTCGAGGCCCGGTTCGCCGCCGTCGATGGTGATGACGAGCAGCAGGTCGAGGGAGCCCGCCCAGCCGGGGAGCGCCCAGCGGAGAGCGCCTGCGGCGGGGGCGACGCCGGTGGGGTGGAGGCGGGCGACGGGGGCGCCCGCTCCCGCGAGTGCGCCGATGAGGTCGGCGACACCGTTGGCCGCGGTGCCCGCTCCGGCGACGAGGACGGCACGCGGGCGGCCGTCGGGCCTCAGCTCGGCGATTCCGGCTTCGGCCGCGTGCCGGGCGGCGGTGCGGACGCGCGCACCCGCTTCGGCGGCGCCCCGCAGCAGCCCCCTGCGGTCGGCGCGGGCAAGGGCTTCCGGGTCGTCGAGGAGTGTCTCGTCGAGCATGGGAGGGGGCCTCCGATCGCCGTTCGGGTGGGGCCGTCGCGGTCGAGGCCCTGGTCGGGATGGGTCGCGGGCGCGATTCCCGGGGTCGCCGGGGCGGCGCCGGATTCCCCCGGCGCGGCTCCGGCGCGTCGGCGGTCAGCCGGGGCGGCGGGCCTCGTCGACCAGGAGTACGGGGATCTCGTCCCGGACGGGGTACGCCAGGCCGCAGGTGTCTCCGGTGCAGATCAGCTCGGGGGTGTCGGCCGTGGACCGGTCCTCCAGCGGGCTGTGGCAGGCCGGGCAGGCGAGGATGTCGAGGAGTCCGGCTTCGAGCGGCATGAGGGGGATCCCTTCGGGTTCTGCGGGCGCTGGCGGCGGCCCGGTCGGCGCCGACGGTGCCGCGGCGCCTCGGTCCGGTCGCGGGTCACGGGCGCCGACGGGGGTTCTCGTACGAGGGCTTCCGCGCGGGTGCTCGTACGGGGTGTCGGCGGTCGTGACGGCGGTCCGTCCGGGGAACGCGGTGGTCGGGTGATCGGGCCACGTCAGCGTACCGCCGGGGGGAGGGCCGCGGCGCGTTCTGGTGGGTGGGCCGTCGGCCGGGGCCGGTGGTGAGGGCCCGTCGGCCTGCTCTTCCCGGCGGTCCGGGGACCGCGGGGAGCCGTTCGCCCGGTTCCGCCGCCTCTTCTCCGCCCTCGGCGATTCGGCCATGGACCCCGGGCCGGGCGGCCCTGTCCGGCTCCGGGCTTCGCCGCCCGGAGGCCGGGGCACCCGGCGTCCGGTGCGCGCGGTCACGAAACGGTCGGGCGCCGGGGCGGTCGGCCGAGCGGGGCGCGTACGGGGGCTCGGCGCCGGGGTTCGCGGGCTCGGGCGGGATCCGCGCGGGGCGCCCTGCATGCCGTCCGGCACGGGCCCGGCCGGCGGAAGCACGCGGTGATCGGCCCCGGCCCGCGCGATCCGGAGTTCCGGTTCCGGGGAGTTCCACTCGATCAGGCTAAAGACCCCGGCGGCAGGAGGCCGCCGGGGTCGGGAGGGGTATCAGCAAGTCAGGGACGGCGGATCAGCGCGAGGACCTCGTCGCGAATCTTCGCGAGGGTGGCGGCGTCCCTGGCCTCGACATTGAGGCGCAGCAGGGGTTCGGTGTTGGAGGGGCGGAGGTTGAACCACCAGTCGGGGGTGGTGACCGTCAGCCCGTCGAGGGTGTCGACGGTGGCGTCGGATACGGAGGCGAAGGCGGAGCGGACCGCTTCGGTCGCCGCCGCCTGGTCCTCGACGGTGGAGTTGATCTCCCCGGATCCGGTGTAGCGGTCGTACTGGGCGACCAGCTCGGACAGTGGTTCGGGCTGGGAGCCGAGGGCGGCCAGGACGTGGAGCGCCGCGAGCATGCCGGTGTCGGCGTTCCAGAAGTCGCGGAAGTAGTAGTGCGCCGAGTGCTCGCCGCCGAAGACGGCGCCGGTCCGGGCCATCTCCTGCTTGATGAAGGAGTGCCCGACCCGGGTGCGTACGGGGACGCCGCCGTGTTCGCGGACGACCTCGGGAACCGACCAGGAGGTGATCAGGTTGTGGATGATCGTGCCACCGGGGTGCTTCGCCAGCTCCCGGGCGGCGACCAGTGCCGTGATGGCCGAGGGCGAGACGCCTTCGCCGCGCTCGTCGACGACGAAACAGCGGTCGGCGTCGCCGTCGAAGGCGAGTCCGAGATCGGCGGACTCGGCCCGGACCCGCTCCTGGAGATCGACGATGTTCGCCGGGTCCAGCGGGTTGGCCTCGTGGTTGGGGAAGGTGCCGTCCAGTTCGAAGTACATCGGCACCAGCGTGACGGGCAGGGACGAGAAGACGGTGGGGACGGTGTGGCCGCCCATGCCGTTGCCCGCGTCCACGACGACCTTCAGCGGGCGCATCGCGGAGAGGTCGACGAGGGAGAGCAGATGGGCCGCGTACTCCTCCAGCGTGTCCCGCTCGGTGATCTCGCCGGTGGTCGCCGCGGGCTCGGGGGCGCCGGTGTCGCTCCACTGCTCCACCAGGGCGCGGATATCGGCCAGTCCGGTGTCCTGGCCGACGGGGGCGGCGCCCGCGCGGCACATCTTGATCCCGTTGTACTGGGCCGGGTTGTGGGACGCGGTGAACATCGCGCCGGGGAGGCCGAGATGGCCGGAGGCGAAGTAGAGCTGGTCG
Source organism: Streptomyces sp. NPDC006798 (assembly GCF_040635975.1). NCBI lineage: Bacteria > Bacillati > Actinomycetota > Actinomycetes > Kitasatosporales > Streptomycetaceae > Streptomyces > Streptomyces sp. NPDC006798. The sequence goes on along the minus strand of NZ_JBEYIS010000084.1, from coordinate 13,482 downwards.
GTGGAGCAGAGTCCGATCAGGGTGACATCGGCGCCGCGCGCCGCCGCGCCCCGGGCGAAAGCGCCCGAGAGGCCGGGCGACGAGGGCCGCATGTCGTGTCCGACGACAATCGCGTCGGCCGACGTGACCTGGACGAACGCGGCGCCGAACAGTTCGGCGAGCGCCTCGTCCCACTGGTCGGGCACTACGCCGCGGACGTCGTACGCCTTGACGATCCGGGACAGATCAGCAGCAGCCACGGGGCCAGCCTTCCCTCGGGTCCGTGTGGTGGTCGGACCAAATTATCCGGGTACGTCAGTCCTGGCCGTACCTCGGGTCCACCGACTCGGGAGCCAGCCCGAGAAGTTCCGCCACTTGCTCCACGACGACCTCGTGCACCAGGAGGGCGCGCTCCTCGCGGTTCTTGGTCCGGATCTCCACGGGGCGGCGGTAGATCACCACCCGCGCGGGCCTGCCCTTCGTCGCGGAAACCGTGCCGCCGAGCGGTACTCCGGGGGACAGTTCGTCGGCGGGTCCCGGGGCGGGGACCTCCAGCACCACGAAGTCGACATCGGCCAATTGCGGCAGCCGTCGTTCCAGCCGCTCGACGGAGTCGCGGACCAGATCGCGGAAGGAGTCGGCCCGGCTGACGGAGAGGGGGACCTGGGGCGGTGCGATCGGGCCGCGCATGCCCCGGCCGTGGCGGTCGCGGTGCCGGGGGCCGGGGCCGTTCGCGGGGCCGGAGCCGGGCTCCCGGCGGCCCGGGCCCGATCCGGCGGCGGCTCCGGAGGGACCGGGGCCGGGGGCGCCCGGGCCCGGATCGGTCTCGGCCTCCCGGCCGGGCGCGGACCCGTCGGCCGGTCCGGAGGTCGGGCCCTGGTCCTGTCGCGCGGGTGTCCCCACCGGGCGGGACTCCCCCGAGCTCGGTGGTACGGAACTGTCCATCACTTACGCAGGGTAGCTCTCCCGGCGCCCCGGCAGCGGCAGGGCCGGGCGCGGAGAGGCGGCGGCGCCGGTCCGGGGCGGCGGCCGGGGATGTCACCACGTCATGGGGGTGATGGCCGGGCCGGGGCGGGAAGTCATGAAGGGGGTGCGGTGTCATCGGGCCGGGACGGGGAAAGGAGGGGGGACGGCCGGTATCCGGTATGCGTACGGAAGGGACGAGTACCGGTGTGTCGGCAATTGACCGTTACGGCGGCGCTTGATGTCGGTTGTATGGCGACCAGCGATCGTCGGGCCCTGCGTGAATGACCTGATTTACGTCACGTCATGACCGGTTCACCAGTGGTGACCCCCCTGCCGTGCGGCGCTTCGCCGCAGGTCAGAATGGGTGTCCCGGGGCCTCCCGAAACCCGGTTCGCATCACGACACGGTGGAGTGACCTGGTGGAGAGTCGTCGCAGCCCGTTCAAGAGTGCGGTACCGTCCAACGTCGTGAGCCCTGTACGTCGATGTTCGCGCACCGCGTGCGGTCGCCCTGCCGTCGCGACGCTGACGTACGTCTATGCCGATTCGACTGCGGTCCTCGGTCCGCTCGCCACATACGCCGAACCCCACTGCTACGACCTCTGTGCCGAGCACAGTGAGCGGCTGACCGCACCCCGCGGCTGGGAAGTCGTCCGTCTCACCGACGGTTCGGCACCGGCGAGGCCGAGCGGTGACGATCTGGAGGCGCTCGCCAACGCCGTGCGTGAGGCGGCGCGTCCGCAGGGGCGTGCGGCGGCCGACGGCCAGGGACGGCGTACGGCGGACCCCATGGAGGTGGCCCGCCGGGGTCATCTGCGGGTCCTGCGCTCCCCCGACTCCCAGTAGTCCGCGCGGCGTACGGCAGTCCGCCCGCTTTCTCCTTTCGTTCCGCCCCGGGAACCGCCGCCGCTCCGTTTCGTCACTCCCGCCGTTTCGTAACTTCCCGCCGTGCGGGGCGTGGACCGGTTCCGGCTCCCTCTTCTCGCTCGGGTCCGGTGCCGGTTGGTCCGCCGGGTCCCGGGCTGTTCGGCCGGGTGCGGGTACACCGCGGGTGTCAGTCGTCGAGGACGGAGAGATCGCGTCCGGCGGCCGGGACCGAGACCGTGCCCCGGTCGCCGGGGAGTGTCTGGATCGTGAACATGGCGACGCCGCCCCTGGGCAGGGCCAGGGTCCGGGAGGCGTGGACGGGGCCGCCGCCCGGCAGGGTCCGGACCGTGAGGGCGTACGAACCCTTCAGTCCGGCCGGGACGGGTGGGGTGACGGCCGTGGTGGTGCCCGCCGCGATCCGGTACTCGCGGACGGCCGGTGTGCCGCCTCCGGTGCCGGTCGACGCGGTCACCCTGACCCGGGCGGCGCGGCCCGGCGCGGTGAGGGAGAGGGTGGTGCCCGTGGCCCGGTTGTCGACGGCGCCGGCGCGTTCGCCGACGGGGCCGGTGGCCGGGACATGGGCGATCTCGCGGCCCTTTCCGGTGCCCCGGACGATCCGCAGGGCGGCCACGACGGGGGTGGCGCGGTCCGGCCGCGCGGGGCGCAGGACCAGGGAGCCCGGCTCGCCTCGGGTGAGGTCGCCCAGCTCCACGACGGCTGTCGCCCCGGCCTTGACCCGGATGGTCTCCCGGCCGACGAGTCCGAACGTCCCGCCGGGGACGGCGAGTCCGGCGCGCAGTTCGGCGTCGGAGTCGCCGGGGGCGAAGAGCGTGAGCCGAACGGAGGTGGCGTCGGCGGGGATCCCGGGGAGTACGGCGGTCGGCGCGGGGCCCGCGGACGCGGCGAGCCAGTCGGCGCCGATGCCGTCCTCGGCGGTCCTGACGACGGCACCGACCCGGCCCGAACGGGTCGTCACCCGGACTGTGGCGTCGGTGAGTTCCTCGGCCGTCAGGGCCGACAGCAGCAGGGGGATCCCGGCGCCCGCGGGGACCGGGATGCCGTTGGGGAGGGTGACGCGGGCCCGGCCGTCCCGGCCGTGGATCTCGATATCGGCGACGGCGGGGGTGTCGTCGGGGTTGATCAGATGGAGATAGTCCGGGCGGTTCTTCGCCGTGGAGGCGCCCGGGAACCAGAAGTCGGTACCGGGCGCGGTACAGACGGTGCCGAGGAGGCCGCGGCCCGTCCCGGTGGGGACGAGGGTCGTCTGCTGGGTGGTCCAGCCGGGCGCGAGGGCGGCGGTGGCGGTACCGACGAGGGCGGGCGCGTCGCCGCCGGACGTGGCGCGGGCGGAGACGGGGGTGCCGGGGGCCTTGAGGGTGAGGACGGGTGCGGCGGGCGGCGGGCCGCCGCCGGTACCGGTACGGGTGCTGCCTTCGGAGGCGGGGCCGCCGCCCCGTTTCCGCTCGCCCTCGGGGGCGGGGAGCGGGCCTTCGGCCGGGCGGAGTTCGGCGGTGCCGGTCCGTCCGGCGGGCGGGTCCCCGGCGGTGCCGTCGGCCTGTTCCCGGGCGGCCGGGGTGAAGGACGTATAGGTCGTCCCGGCGCCTTCCGACGGCCCGACGGAGGGGCAGAGCAGGCTGGACCGCTCGACCGGGAGCCGGGCGGGGGCCCGCGGCCCGGCGCCGTCGGCCCGGTCGCCCGGTGCGGTCAGGGCCGCGATACCGGTGATCGCCGCGAGGGCGGTCACGGCGGCGAGGACGGAGAGGGGGGCGCGGTTCACTCGGACTCGCCTCGGGTCGCGTTGTCGTGGTGCCGGGGGCGCCGGAGGGCTTCGGCCGCCCCGGGCCGCCGTACGGGCGCGCCGGGGGCGGGGTGTACGGGGAGGGCGCCGGGCGCGGGAGAGCCGTTCGGGCCCTGGGCGTCGGCCTGTTCGGGGAGACCGGCCGGGGCGGGGGTGTCGTGTCCCGTGGCGGCGGGGCCGTCGGGAGCGGCCGCCGGGTGGAGAGGGGCGGTATCGGCGCGGGTGGCCTCGGAGTTCGGTACGGGGCCCGGGCCGGGGGCGTCCGCCCGCCCCCGGGGCCCGGCCTGGGCCGGGAGGGCGATCGCGGTCGAGGGGGTGTCACCGTACGGAGGCGTTCCGCCCGGTGGCGTAGCGCCGACGCCGGAGGTTCCGGACCGGCCCGGGGCCGGGGAAGCGGCCGGAGCCGTAGGGCCGTTCCCCACCGCCGGTCCGCTCTGGTCCGCAGGGCCGGGTCCGGGGGACGGGAGCACGGCCACGGCCTCCGGGAGGTCGTCGTCGACATGGCGGCGGCGGCCGGGCAGGGCGAGCACGATCAGGACGAGGAGCAGGGCCGGGCGGGTCCGCTGCCATGCGGTGTGCAGGGCGTCCTCCTCGTACGACACCTCCAGCAGGCCGCCCTCGGCGGGCAGTTCGAAGCCCTGGGCCCAGCCGTCGACGGTCCGCTTCGGCAGCGGGCGGCCGTTCAGGGCGGCCCGCCAGCCGTCGTCGGCGCGGTCGGCGAGCCGTAGCACCCGTCCGTCGCCGCCCGCCGGGACCTGGGCGCGCGCCTCGACCGGCCCGGCGGCGACGGGCAGCGGCTCGGCCGTGCCGTCGATCACGGTGATCCGGGCGACCTGGCGGTCCACCTCCCAGAGGGTGCTGCCGTCGATCCGGCTGAGCCGGGTGAGTCCGGGGCCGGAGTCGAGGACGCGGACGGTGGATTCGGGTGCCCCGTCGCGTACGAGGACGTAACGGACGGCGTAGCCGCTGAGTTCGGCGGTGTGATCGGCGCCGGTGCCCGCGACGAGCCGGGCGACGAGCCGGTCGAGCCGGGGGTCGCCGCCGTCGGCCCGGGTGAGTTCGGCGTCGCCGAGCCGGGCGCCGGAGCCCCGGACCAGGGCGTACGGGACGCGTCCCGGGGACGTACCGCCGCCGATGACGAGGGTGCGGGGCTGGTCGCGGTTGGTGCTCTGCTCGGCGACGTAGGCCGGGACCTGGACGGGGTCGCGCCGCTCCAGCGGGCCGTCGGCGCCGTCGGCGAGCCAGCCGGCCGCGAGTTGGACGGGGGCGAGGGCGGCGACGGCCGCGACGAGTACGGCCACGGGCTGGCGCCAGCCGAAGTCGCGGGCGGAGACCCGGGTACGGCCGAGTTCGGCGGCGAGACAGGCGGCGGCGATCAGACCGGCGCCCTGGACGAGGGTCGCGGGTCCGGCCCCGTAGGAGCCGTTGACGAGGGCGGCGGTGAGGAAGCCGGTGAGGGCGACCGTCCAGGCGGTACGGACCGCGAACCGGCGCTCGGCGCGGAGCAGGGCGGCGAGGGCGGCCACGACGAGCCCCAGCAGCAGGACGGCGCCTTCGCCCCCGGGGCCGCCGGGGCCGAGGGTCAGCAGTCCGAAGGCGGTCGCCCCGCCGTCGGCCGCCCCGGTGTCGAGCCCGGCTTCGCGGAGGACGGCGGACGGCTCCGTCAGCGGCGTCAGCGACCAGGGCGCGAGCAGGACGGCCGGGGTGAGCAGGGCCGCCGCGCAGCGGACAGCGGCAGCGGGGCCCGTACCCGAAGCGGCCTTGACGGCGACGGCGGCGATCCCGAGGACCGCGGCGAGCGGCCAGACGACGGGCGTGAACGCGGTCGCGGCGGTGAGCAGCAGGGCGTACGTCCACACCGCGCGCCGGCTCCCGGGCACCGGGCCGCCCGGGGCGGACCCGCTCCGGCGGGCGAGATGATGGGCGGCGACGGCCGCGCGGGCGAGCGGCGGGAGCAGGATCGCCAGCACGGCGGTGCCCAGCCGGCCGGAGGCGATGGCCCCGGTCGTGGCGGGCAGCAGGGCGTAGGTGACGCTCGCCCAGGCCCGCAGGGGGCGGGAGGCGACGAGGGCGCCGGAGGCGAGATACGCGGTCAGCCCGGCGAGCGGTACGGAACCGATCAGCAGTACGGTCACCGCCAGCTCGGGCGACCCGGACAGCACGGTGGCCAGGGCCGCGACCAGGCCGAGATAGGGCGGGGCGGTGGGGGTGCCGCCGATGCCGACGGCATGCCACTGGTCGGCGTAACGGCTCCACAGCCCGGACGGATCCTCCGGCGCGGGCAGCAGCGCGCCGCCCGCGAGGGCGCCGGAGCCGAGCAGGTCACGGCAGGCGACGAGGGTGACCAGGACCAGCACGCCGAGGAGGGCGGGGCCCGGTCGGCGGGCGGTCCTCCGCAGCCGGGGGAAACGGTCGGCGACGGGATCCGGGTACGGCGAGGGACCCGCTGGGTGGGGCTCCGCGTCGGAGTCCTGATCGCCGTCGGCGGCGGACTTGGGCGGCGGTACGGGGGCGGGCGCCGGGCCCGGTTCCGCACGCCGGGCGGACGGGAGACGGCCCAGCAGCCGGTCCGCGGTGACCCGTACGGTCGCGCCCGGCGGCGGGAACAGCGGCCGCAGCGCGCCCTTGTCGGCGGCCCGGACCGCCGTCCCGCGGCGCTCCCGGCGGGCCTTGAGGACCCGGACCGGACGGAGCAGTACGGCCAGCAGGCCCGCCAGCTCGTCCACGGCGTGCCGGGGAGCCTTGCCGACGACATTGGCGAGCGTACGGAGCAGGGTGCCCAGGGTGATCCGCAGCAGGGTGTACGGCAGGGCGCCGGTACGGGTGTTGACCAGGAGCGTGTAGACGGCGCCCGCCTTCGCCACCCGGTACGGGCGGGCGGCCGTACGGCCCGCGCAGTCGACCGTACGGCGCTCCCGGCTGGCCGCCTCCGCGTGCCGCAGCACCGCGTCCGGGGCGATCAGCACCCGGTGCCCGGCGGCATGCGCGCGCCAGCACAGATCGAGGTCGTCCCGCATCAGCGGCAGCCGCTGGTCGAACCCGCCCAGCGCGTCGAAGACATCACGGCGGATCAGCATGCCCGCGGTGGAGACCGACAGCACGGCCCGCACCTGGTCGTGCTGGCCCTGATCCGGCTCGCGGCGGTCCAGCCCGGTCCAGCGGCGACCGCTCGGCGCGATCGAGACACCCACTTCGAGGAGCTGCCCCCGGTCGTACCAGCCGCGGAGCTTCGGCCCCGCGATCACCGCCTGGTCGTCGGCGTCCACGACCCGCAGCAGCTCACCGAGGGCCGCGGGCTCGGGGGCGCTGTCGTCATGGAGCAGCCAGAGCCACTGGACGGGTTCGCCGTACGGCAACTCCGGCATGTCGTACGCCGCGTCGGACCAAGTCCTGGTCGCCGGGTCCCAGCCGCTCGGGCGCCGCAGATACGTCAGCTCGTCGGGGGTCGGCACCCCGGCCGAACGGGCCGCCTCGTCCACGGCCGCGCCGAACCCCGTACGGCGCGCCAGATGGAGTACGCGATCGGCGCCGAGCGCGTCCGCGAGCAGCCGGGCCGACGCGTCGGCGCTCCCCGTGTCCGCGGCCACCACGTTCTGCGCCGGGCGCTCCTGCGCCAGAAACCCGGCCAGCGTCTCCGGGAGCCACGCCGAACCGTCGTGCGCGACGAGGACCGCGGTCACCACATGGCGCGGAAACGCGCCGGGATGTTCGGCCCGGAACGGGGCGGGCCGTGACGACGCGACAGGTGGGGGAACGGGCAACGGGGCTGGCGACGGGGCGGACATGGGGTGGGGCCCTCCGGCCGGGACGGGCGCGCGATGAGGGGGCGCGTCGGCGTCTGAGACGTGCGCCACGATATCGCCTCCCGCTGGGGGGTGGGGGTGCGTCGGGGGTGCGCTCCCCGGGGCGGGGGCTCCCCCGATGCGCCGTTCTGCCGCGGCTTGTTCGCGGTCTGCGGCCCGTCTGTGGCTGGTCGCGCGGTTCCGCCCCCTATGCCTTCGCGATGGGGAGACGCCCAGCGCCTCGGCCCTCCGGGTGAGCTCCACGATCCGGGCCGCGCCCCGGCACCCTGGTGTTGTCGGCGGTCCGCGGACCGCCTGTGGCTTGTCGCGCAGTTCCCCGCGCCCCTGGTTTCCTTCCCGACCGGCCCTCGGGAAGGAAGGCCCTCCGGGCGGGGACAGTGCCTCCTCCGGAAGTATTTCGACCGCGAGCCGTCGTGGGCCGTCCGCGCAGTTCCCCGCGCCCCTGACCACCTTCCCCTTCACCGGCCTCGTCAAGGAGGACGGGCCCGTCTGGGGGCGCGGGGAACCGCGCGACCAGCCAGCCACCGGGCAGCGGGTGGACCACCGACACCAGGCCGCGCGCTTCCCCTCCCCCGGGACGGGCGAGGAGCAAGCAACCCGCCTGGGCACAGGCAACCCCACACCCCGGGGCCGGGGCCCGGGAGCGGCCCCGGGGAGGAGTTCTAGACCGCCGCTTTCTTCAGGCGGCGGCGTTCGCGTTCCGAGAGTCCGCCCCAGATACCGAAACGCTCGTCATTCGCGAGTGCGTACTCAAGGCATTCCGAGCGGACTTCGCACGCCAGGCAGACTTTCTTCGCCTCGCGTGTGGAGCCGCCTTTCTCGGGGAAGAAGGACTCGGGATCGGTCTGGGCGCACAACGCGCGCTCCTGCCAGCCGATTTCATCGTCCGCGTCCTCGACCAGCAGTTGTTCGAACAGCTCGGTCATGTGCGCCCCTCGTCTGTCTTGGCGTCCCCGTGATGTTGCCGTGATCGATTCGGCCGAACGACACGAGTGAAATTACAAGTGTGTGCTCCGGGGGCGTCAAGCGGAGATCTGCTATTGGGCCCCGTATTCACTCTGCGGAACCAAGCCTATGCGGAAAGTGTTCAAATCACCAAAAAACTGACACTTGCCACATGTCTCGCCCTTCGCGCCCCGGACCGGCTCCCTTCTCCGCTCGCGTTCCCGTCTCGCGGCGGAAGACGCCCCCGGTTTCGATCTTGTTGCGGCCGGGCCGGTGAAGCGATCGGGATCACAGCCCCGGATCCGCTCCGGCGTGCGCGATGTGTCCCAACCCTTGCGCTGCATAAACCTTTCTGCGCGCTCCGTAACCGGATGAGGTGAAAGATTGCCGCCAAACCGGTCATCGAGTTGACATCAAAGAGCCCTACCCGGCACCGTGGATCCCATGTCAGCAGCCTCCGCGCCTCTCGCGACCCCCGCCCGTGGGTTCCGCAGCGCTGTGCAGGCCCGCTGTCGCTGTTGTCGCGACAGCTGAACCGAATTCCGCGGTGTCGGGCCGTCGTAGCCGTCCGGCTCCGGCCGCCGGGGTGGATATCCCGATCGGATAGTCGTCCCGGATCCCGTACCGGCGTCGTTCCGCTCCGTCACCGCATTCGGTCGATTCCCGTCGCATTTCCGCTCGCCCCCGCGTCCTGCTCCGTCGCGCCTCCCTCCGTGACGGGCCCGTAGCTCTCCTGCCAAAGGGATCACCGCATCTCCATGAACGACGACAGCGACCTCCAGATCGCCGGCGACATCCTCGCCGTGCAGCACCTGCTTCAGCCGCCGCGCCGCCATCCGTCGACCGTCGCGGACTTCGTCGGGCTGGCGCGCTCGGTCGCCGCCGACCGGGAGCGGTGGGAGGGGCTGGTGGAGTACGACGCCACCAGCCGCTGGTACCACCGGCTGCGTACCGGGCCCGGCTATGAGGTCTGGCTGCTGTCCTGGGTGCCGGGGCAGGGCTCGGGACTGCACGACCACGGGCCGTCGTCGGGGGTGCTGACCGTGCTTCAGGGACGGCTCACCGAACGCGCCGAGCACGCCGGGGGTGCCGAGGGTGCCGGAAGCGGCGGGGCTCTCGTACCGGGTGAGATCCGGGTCTTCGCCCCCGGATACACCCACGAGATCGTCAACGACACACTCGAACCGGCCGTATCCCTGCACATCTACTTCCCCGGTCTGACCGAGATGCCGATGCGCGGCGCCCGGTGCGTACCGGCGGCCCGGGACTCCGTCGTCGCCTGACAGACTGCGGACATGCGAATTGTGGTTCTGGCCGGAGGTATCGGCGGCGCCCGCTTCCTGCGCGGCCTCAAGCGGGCCGCCCCCGAGGCGGAGATCACGGTGATCGGGAACACCGGTGACGACATCCATCTGTTCGGGCTGAAGGTCTGCCCCGATCTCGACACCGTGATGTACACGCTGGGCGGCGGTATCAACGAGGAACAGGGCTGGGGCCGTACGGACGAGAGCTTCCGGGTCAAGGAGGAACTGGCGGCGTACGGGGTCGGGCCGGAGTGGTTCGGCCTCGGCGACCGGGACTTCGCCACGCATATCGTCCGGACCCAGATGCTGGCGGCCGGGTATCCCCTGAGCGCCGTCACCGAGGCGCTGTGCACCCGCTGGAACCCGGGCGTACGGCTGCTGCCGATGTCCGACGACCGGGTGGAGACCCATGTCGCCGTGGAGGTGGACGGCGAACGGAAGGTCGTCCACTTCCAGGAGTACTGGGTCCGGCTGCGGGCGTCGGTGCCCGCGGAGGCGATCGTGCCCGTCGGAGCCGAGCAGGCGAAGCCCGCGCCGGGGGTGCTGGAGGCGATCGCCGCGGCCGACGTCATTCTCTTCCCGCCGTCCAACCCCGTGGTCAGTATCGGCACGATCCTCGCCGTCCCCGGTATCCGGGAGGCCCTGGCGGACGCCGGGGTGCCGGTGGTGGGGCTCTCCCCCATCGTCGGGAACGCGCCGGTCCGCGGGATGGCGGACAAGGTGCTCGCGGCCGTCGGGGTCGAGGCCACGGCGGCGGCGGTCGCCGCGCACTACGGCTCCGGGCTGCTCGACGGCTGGCTCGTCGACACGGTCGACGCGGACGCCGTCGAGGTGGTCGAGTCGGCGGGGATCCGCTGCCGGGCCGTACCGCTGCTGATGACCGACACGGACGCGGCGGCCGAGATGGCCCGCCGCGCGCTGGAGCTGGCCGGGGAGGTCCGGGCGTGACGACCGGAAGGGCCGGCGCGGCAGGGCCCGGCGCCGGGGCGGAGACCCCCCGCTCAGGGATCCCGGAGCCGAGGCCCGTGGCGGGCGATCCGGCGGTGGACTCGTACGAGGTACGCGCCGTCGACGGGGTCCCCGAGGTGGCGCCCGGTGACGACATCGCCGCCCTGATCGCCGCCGCCGAGCCGGAGCTGCGGGACGGCGACATCCTGCTCGTCACCTCCAAAATAGTCAGCAAGGCGGAGGGGCGGATCCTGGCCGCCGCCGACCGTGAGGCCGCGATCGACGCGGAGACCGTACGGGTCGTGGCCCGGCGCGGCCCCCTCCGGATCGTGGAGAACCGGCAGGGTCTGGTGATGGCGGCGGCCGGGGTCGACGCCTCCAACACCCCGGCCGGTACGGTCCTGCTGCTGCCCGAGGACCCCGACGCGTCGGCCCGGGCGATCCGGGCGGGCCTGCGGGCGGCCCTCGGCGTCGACGTAGGCGTGGTCCTGACGGACACCTCGGGGCGGCCGTGGCGCAACGGGCTGACGGATCTGGCGATCGGCGCTGCGGGTGTACGGGTCCTCGACGATCTGCGCGGCGGTACGGACAGCCACGGCAATCCCCTGAACGTCACGGTGGTCGCCGTCGCCGACGAACTCGCCGCCGCCGCCGACCTGGTCAAGGGGAAGACCTCGGGGCGGCCGGTGGCCGTCGTCCGCGGCCTGGGGCATCTCGTCGGAGACGCGGCCGAAGGGACCGAAGGGGCCGAGGGACATGAAGGGGCCGGGCCGGTCGGCGCGCGGGCGCTGGTGCGCGACGCGGCGGAGGACCTGTTCCGGCTCGGGACGTCGGAAGCGGTACGGGAGGCGGTGACCCGGCGGCGTACCGTACGCGAGTTCACCGGCGCGCCCGTCGACCCCGCGGCCGTCCGGCGGGCCGTGGCGGCGGCGGTCACCGCGCCCGCGCCGCACCACACCACGCCGTGGCGATTCGTACTGCTCGAATCGGCGGCGGCCCGTACCGGGCTGCTGGACGCCATGCGCGAGGCGTGGATCGCGGATCTGCGACGCGACGGGAAGTCCGAGGAGTCGATCGCCCGGCGGGTGAAGCGGGGCGAGGTGCTGCGCCGGGCGCCGTATCTCGTGGTCCCGTGCCTGGTCATGGAGGGCTCCCACCACTACGGCGACCCCCGGCGGGACGGCGCCGAACGCGAGATGTTCGTGGTCGCGACGGGCGCCGGGGTGCAGAACCTGCTGGTGGCGCTCGCGGGCGAGGGACTCGGCTCGGCATGGGTGTCGTCCACGATGTTCTGCCGTGACGTCGTACGGAAGGTCCTCGGGCTGCCCGAGACATGGGACCCGATGGGGGCGATCGCCGTCGGACACGCGGCGGCGGCGCCGAAGGAACGGCCCGCGCGGGACGCGGCGGCGTTCATCGAGGTGCGGTAGGAATCCGGGAACAGGACGATACGGGCTCCGGGGGTGTTCCCCGGAGCCCGTTCTCTCGTGGCGGGCGCGGCGTCCGCCGGTCAGAGGAGGCCGATGTCGACCCGGGGCATCTTCGGTTTCCGGCGGGGCGGGACCCGGCCGGACAGCAGGACATAGCGGGCCGCCCGGTGGCGCTGGCCCTCGTACGGCGCGAGGAGTTCCAGCATCTCGGCGTCGTCGGCGTCCCGGTTCCCCGCCAGCGCCCAGCCCACGATCCCCGGCAGATGGAGATCGCCGGTGGTCACCGCGTCCGGGGCGCCGTTGCTGCGCTGCACGGTCTCGGCGGACGTCCACGGGCCGATACCCGGGATCGCCTCCAGCCGGGCCGCCGCCCGCCCGGGCTCCATCCCGGCGGCCTCCTCCAGCCGGGAGGCCACCCGGACCGCGCGCAGGATCGTGGCGGCGCGCTTGTCGTCGACGCCCGCGCGATGCCACTCCCAGGACGGGATCAGCGCCCACGTACGGGGCCCGGGAACCACATGGAGCCCGCCGTGGCCGGGCATGACGGCCGTCGGCCCGGGCGCGGGCTCCCCGTACTTCCGTACCAGCAGCCGCCAGGCCCGGTACGCCTCGTCCGTGGTGACCTTCTGCTCCAGGATCGACGGGATCAACGACTCCAGGACCAGACCGGTCCTGGTCAGCCGCAGCCCGGGGCGGCGGTGCCGGGCCAGCGCGACGAGCCGGTGGCGCGGAGTGAAGGCGGCGGGCTCGTCGTCGGCGCCGAGAAGTGCGGGCAGGGCCTCCAGCAGCCAGTCGGCGCCCGGGCCCCACGCCTCGGCCGCGATCTCTCCCGCGTCGGGGGCGGTGTGCACCCGCAGGGTGCCGGGGCCGGCGGGCGTACGGGCGGTCCGCCAGATCGCGCCGTCGGCGGCCGTACGGAACGTCGGATCGGCCGGGCCGCGCCGGAGCACACCGAGGACGAGGCCGGGGTCGACGGCATCGGCGGGGCGCCAGCGGCGGGTCCTCGCGGCGGGGGCGGTCGCGGCGGGGTCCCGGCCCTGGGGCGGCCGGACGCCTGCGGGCGCACCCGCGAGGCGGGCGGGGCGGGGGGAGAAGCGACCGGACACGGGTTCCTCGGGGCGGGGGCATTCGGGGCGGGACGCTTTCGAGGGTAGGCGGTCGGGGGCGCCTCCCGCGGGGGCGCCTCCCGCTGTGGGGTTCCTGGTCCCGGGGGCCCTTCGCGCTCGGGTTGCCTGTGCCAGGCGGGTCGCTTGCGCCGCGCGCCCCGGGCGCCGGGTGTGGGGTGCCTGTGTCCAGGCGGGGTCTTCGCGCCTCAGGCGCCGGCGGGGCTGAGGGAGATGTGACCGTTGCTCCAGCGGTATGCGGGCGCACTTGTGCGGCGTCGGGAGGGTCGGTGGCCTCCGGGCTCACCTCCTCACGGACGGCGGAAGTGGGGGTCTTCTT
>NZ_JBEYIS010000083.1:0-22736 GCF_040635975.1 Streptomyces sp. NPDC006798 | reverse complement strand
CGTACCCCCACCGCGTGGACTCCCTCCTCCGCCTCGCGATCCACGGCACCAGACCCCGCTCGCTGATCCAGCCTGATCCGTCAGACACGCCCTAGCCCCGGCGGCGCTCCGCGCCGCGAAAACCGGTTGGTGCCGGGCGGCGCCCGCGGGTAGCGTCCCGGGTCATGTGCGCATTCGCAGGGGTCGCCCTGACCCGTATCCGCCGCTCCTAGCGGCGGATTCCCCCCTGTTCGCAGGGATTTTCGCCGCTTCAGCGCGTACGCGCCGGGCGGTCATCTCGTGGCGCCCGGCTACCTCGAAGCCGCGGAGACACCTTCCTTGCACTCGCACCACCAGCCCGGTCGTCATGAACTGGGCCAGAACTTCCTCGTCGACCGGGCCGTGATCGACACCTTCGTCCGTCTCGTGGGCCGCACCCATGGGCCGATCCTGGAGATCGGGCCGGGGGACGGCGCCCTCACCCTGCCGCTCCAGGGGCTGGGGCGCGAGCTGACCGCCGTGGAGATCGACGGCCGCCGGGCCGACCGGCTGCGCCGCCGTACCGGCCCCGCCACCACCGTCGTCACAGCGGACTTCCTGCGCCATCGCCAGTCCGGCGGCCCGCATGTCGTGGTCGGCAATCTGCCCTTCCACGCGACCACCGCGATGCTCCGCCGGATCCTGCGGGCCCCGGACTGGACCGATGCCGTCCTGCTGGTGCAGTGGGAGGTAGCCCGGCGCCGGGCCGGGGTCGGCGGGGCCACGCTGATGACCGCGCAATGGTGGCCCTGGTACGAGTTCGGGCTCGAAGGCCGGGTACCCGCGACCGCGTTCCGGCCCCGGCCGAACGTCGACGGGGGCCTGCTCACCATGGCCCGGCGCCCGCGCCCCCTCGTCGGGGAACGCGACCGGGCGGCGTATCAGGACCTGGTCGCCCGGGTGTTCAACGGGCGGGGGCGGGGACTGGCCCGGATCGTCGGCCACGCCGTACCCGAACTGCCCCGGCGGACCGTGGAGGGGTGGCTGCGGCACCACCGCGTCCCGGCCGACGCCCTGCCGAAGCACCTCACGGCCGGGGAGTGGGCCGAACTCCACGCGCTGCGCCGGGGCTGACCGGGCCGCTCCCCGGCCCGGCCGCACGGGGAACGGCCCCTCGGGGTAGGGCTGAGCGAGCCGGGAGGCATATTCGGTTGCCCACCAGGACGTTGGTGGATGCAATGACGGGCATGATGCGCCGGAGGGCCCGGCCTCGCCGCCCCGTGCTCCGGGCGGACCCGCCACCACATCCGGGAGATGCGCGCGAATGACCGATACGACCATGCCGCCATCGCCGTCCGTACGGATCGGCGCCCTCGTTCCCTTGACCCGGCCCGGCTGGGTGTCGGCCGGGCGGCAGCTCCTCGCCGGACTGGAACTCGGTGTCCACGAGGTCAATGAAGGCGGTGGGATCGACGGCAGACCCCTGGAGCTGGTCGTCCGGGACACCGCGGCCGATCCCGCCCGGGCCCAGGCCGCCGTGGACGAACTCGCCGGGCTCGGGGTGGCCGCCCTGGCGGGGGAGTACCACAGCGTCGTCGCCCGGACCGTCGCCACCAGGGCCGATGCCGTCGGCGTGCCGTATCTCTGCTCGTCGGCGGTGCTCGACGCGCTCACCGACCGGCCGGCCGAGGGGGTCGCGCGCCTCGCCCCGGCCCAGTCCCGGGGCTGGCGGATCTACGGGGACTTCCTGCTCGGCGCGGGCCATCGGCGGATCGCCGTGGCGACCATGCCGAGTGTCTACTGGGCGACCGGGACCCGGGTGCTGCGGGACCATTTCGCGGCCCACGGCGGTACGGTCGTCGAACTCGGCCCGGATCCCCGCACCCCCGAGGCCCTCTGCGACGAACTCGCCGGAAGCGGCGTTACGGCGCTGCTGCTGCTCGTCGGCCATCCCGACCCGGCCGTGGAGATCGTTACCGCCGTTCGCCGGGATCCGAGGCTCGGCGGGCTGCTGATCGGTGCCCCCGCCGGACAGCCCGAACTCCCCGAATGGGCGGAGCTGCTGGGGGACGACGGCACCGCGATCCCCTTCCTCCGATATCTCCCGGAGCGGTTCGGACCCCTCGGCGTACGCGTCGAGGCCGCGCTCCGCGAACGGCTGGGCGCGGCACCCTCCTTCGTCGCCTTCGAGGGGTACGACACGATCGCCGTCCTCGCCGAACTGCTGCGGACCCGGGGCACCGACCGGGCGCGGATCGCCGCGGGCTGGCCGGAGGTCGAGACCGAGGGCACCCGGGGACGGATCCGCTTCTCCCGCCCGCCGGGGATCGACATCTGGCAGTGGGCCTGGTCCCCGATCCAGGTCGCCGACCGGGATCCGGCCGAACCGGGTCGCTTCCGGGTGCTCCACACCGGCTGACGGGTGAAAGGGGGGGCGGAGTGAGGTGGGTGAGGGCTGAAGGCTTATCGATTTCCCTCGCCCCGCCCGCCACTTCTGTAACTCTCCTCTCATCCGGCTCGATTACTTCGGGTAGCTCACCTCTCTCAGGCGCCCCGTGTGAACGTCGAAGACAAAGCCACGGATGGAGTGCTTATGCGGAATGAAAGGGTCCGCTTCGATCCGGCGGATCGACTGCCGGACGTCGTCGTCCAGATCGACGAAGGACTCCGGTGACCACGGCGGACGGATTCCCGCTTCGGTCGCCAGCTCCGCTTTGAATTCATCGTCTTTGAAGGACTGCATTCCGCAGTCGGTATGATGGATCAGCATGATCCTGCGGGTGCCGAGCAGTCGCTGGCTGATCACCAGGGACCGAATGGCGTCCTCCGTCACGGCGCCGCCCCCGTTCCGCACGATATGGGCGTCGCCCTCCTTGAGGCCCAGGATCGCGAAGATGTCCAGCCTGGCATCCATGCAGGCCACGACGGCCAGCCGACGAGCCGGCGGCAGGGCGTGCGGGCCGCCGAACGAGGCCGCGTATCTGACGTTGTTGGCGAGATACTCGTCCACCACGGTGAGCTCGGTGTCTTCGCGTGTATCTGGCATCGAATTCTCTCAATTCCGGAAGCCGGACAGCGTTGTCCGGAGAGGTGCGTTTTCCGTCCCCCGGGAGAACGTACCCAGCCGAAATTCGAACAGGAAAGTTTCTGGCGTGAATACGCCACCGACGGACCAGAGCGGCGGGTCGGCTTCACATCTGATCCGAAGAAGGGCGAAAGTCTACTGGTGTAGACCTCTTGTGCGGCCGGTGGTGACACGGTTACGTTGCTTCCCGCATTGAGCCCTTCCCCGGGGAAACGTCACTTCTGTAGTCGAACAGAGGAGTTGCGTCCATGGTGAAACGTCTCGGACTCGCCTTCGCGACCGTCGCCGCGTCCTTCGGTCTCGTTCTCTCCACCGCCCCCACCTCGTCCGCGACTTTCGTGTGGTACGTCCACAGCCACCACTCCACCTCGGCTTCCTGCCACGCCACGGGCCAGGCGGGCGCCCCTAACTGGGGTGTGATCTACCGATGTGATCCCTTCCCCTACAAGCCCGGTGTGTGGGAGCTCTGGGTCCGGCGCTGACCCCGCGCGACCCCCGCGCGGTCTCCCGTACGCACGGACGGCCGTCCTCCGCGCCCCCCTGCGGAGGCGGTCGGCGCACCCCCGGACGGACGACCGGAGGAACGACCGGAGGAACGACCGGGCGAGACGTTCTAACCCGCCTCGGCGATCGCCTCCACCGGGGCGACCGTGAGCCCGGACGGCGACGCCACCGTTCCGCCCCGGGCCGCCGGAGGCGCCGTACGGCCCCGGGCGAACTCCCGCTCGTAGCCGGGACCGCCCAGCTCCGCGCGGGCACCCGCCTCCACCCGGGCCACATCGCCCCGTTCCCCCGGCGGCAGCGGTACGCCCACCGACTCCCGGAGCGCTGCCGCCGTGCCCAGCAGAGCCGCGGCCCGCGCGGCGCCGCCCGACAGCAGCCGGGCCGCCGCCAGCCCCTCCAGGGCCAGGGCCACCGCCCGGGGATCGCCCCCGGCGCGCGCCACCGCCAGGCCCTCCGACTGGAGCCGCAGCGCCTCCCCGGCCAGCCCCCGGGCCTCGGCGACGAAACCCAGCTCCGCCAGGACCAGCGGCGGCACCTCCGGCTCGTACCCCATCTCCCCGTGCAGCCGTACCACGGTCCGCAGATGCTCCTCGGCGTCCCCGAGCCGCCCCTCGCGCCGGGCGCCCAGCGCCAGCCCGGTCTCCGCGTACTGCTCGCCGAAGACATCGCCCTGCTCCACGGCCAGCCGCCGGGCCCGTTCGTGCAGTTCGCGGCAGCGGGACAGGTCCCCGGTCAGCAGGGCGATCCGGCCGAGCCCGGAGAGCTGGAACGACACATCGGGCCAGAGCCCCAGCTCCTCCGCCGTCCGCAGCCCGTCCCGGTAGAGCCGGGCCGCGTACGCGTACTCGCCCAGCGCCTCCGCCCTGGTCTGGAGCGCCACCAGCGCCTGCAACCGCCCCCAGCCGTCGCCCAGCTCGCCGAAGAGCGCGAGACTCCGCTCCCCCTGGTCGCGGACCGCCGTGAAGTCGCCCCGCAGCTTCGCCTGGAACGCCAGACTCGCCAGCGCCGCCGCCGTGCCCCAGGTGTCGCCCAGCCGCCGGAACCCGGCCAGTGCCGCCTCCGCCAGCTCACGGCCGGGGCCCGGGTCCCCGATGCCGTAGAGATGGGAGCCCAGGAACCAGCGCGCCCAGGCCAGTCCGGCCGGGTCCGGTACGCCGTCGTACGCCGACAGCGCCGCGCGGTACCCGGCCTCCGGGTCCGCCGTACCGCCCAGGGCCAGCCGCATCCCGCCCAGCCGCGCGGCCGCCGCCGCGACCATCCGCCGCCGCTCCGGCCACGAGGGGGCCGAAGCCGTCGCCTCGGCGGCCGGCCCGCCATCCGGTTCGTCCGCGACACCCGCGAAATCCGCGGCGGCCCGTCCATGGTGCCCGGCCGCGGAATCCGCACGCACCGCTCCTGGGAGCCGGATAACGGAATCGGTGGCCGGAGCGTCGTACGGCGACGGATTCCGTACGACCGCCCGCACGGCCGCCGCCGGGCCGTGGCCCGCCGGGGCCGATCCGTACCCCGTCGCCGCCGCGACCGCCAGGGCCCGGTCCAGCCGGCGGGCCGCCTCCGCGTACCGGCCGCGCAACCGCCAGTACCAGGTCAGGGCGTTGACCAGCCGGAGCGCCCGGTCCGCGTCGCCGTCCCGTTCGGCACCGTCCAGCGCCGTACGGAAATTCGCCTGCTCGGCGTCGAGCAGCCGCAGCCACTGCCGCTGGCCGTGCCCCCGCAGACGCGGCTCCGCCCGCTCGGCGAACGCCGTGTAGTAGTCCCGGTGCCGGATCCGGGCGCCGGCCAGTTCGCCGTGGTCCCGCAGCCGGTCCAGCCCGTATGCGGAGACCGACTCCAACAGCCGGTACCTGGGCCCGTCCGCGGTGTCCGCGACCACCACCAGTGACGCCTCCACCAGCCGGGCCAGCAGCTCCAGCACCTCGGGCCGCGCCACGCCGTCACCCGGGCAGACGGCCTCCGCCGCCGCCGGACCGCAGCCGTCGGCATGGACCGCGAGCCGCCGCAGCACCGCGCGCTCCGGCTCCCCGAGCAGCTCCCAGCTCCAGTCGAGGACCGCCCGCAGGGTGCGCTGCCGGGCGGGCGCGCCCCGCACCCCCGGACCCAGGACGTGGAAGCGGTCGTCCAGCCGGGCCGCCAACTCGGCCGGACCCAGCACCCGTACCCGGGTCGCGGCCATCTCCAGGGCCAGCGGCAGACCGTCGAGCCGACGGCAGATCGCCGCCACCGCGTCGGCGTCGGCCGGGCCGATCACCGGCCGGGCCGCCGCCGCCCGGGCCCGCTCCGTGAACAGGGCCGCCGCGTCCGCCCCGGCCAGCGGTGCCACCTCGCGCAGCCACTCCCCGGCGACCCGTAGCGGCGACTGCCCGGTGGCCAGCACCGTCAGACCGGGCGCCACCGGCAGCAACTCCGCCACCAGCGCGGCGACCGGCTCCACCACATGCTCGACATTGTCGAGGACCAGCAGCGCCGGACGGTCGCCCAGCGCCGCCGCGATCCGGTCCGCCGCCGACGGCGGACCCGGGGTGCCGTCGCCGGTCGCCGTGACGATGTCGTCCCGTACCCCCAGCACCTCCGCGACCAGTTCGGCGGGGGCGGTGTCCCCGGGATCCGCCGCCGGGGCCAGCGCCGCCAGTTCCACCAGCCGTACGCCGCCCGGGAACGCGGACTCCGCACCGGCCGCGACCGCCAGCGCCAGCCGGGTCTTGCCCACCCCGCCCGGACCGGTCAGCGTCACCAGCCGATGCCGGGTCAGGACCGTCCGCAGCTCCGTGATGTCGTCGTCCCGGCCGATCAGCCCGGTCAGCGGGCGGGGCAGATTCGACGGCGGCCGGGCCGAGGTCGTGGCCGGCGCCGGTACGGCGACCAGCGCCGGGTCCTGGGCGAGCACGGCCCGGTGCAGGGCGGCCAGTTCGGGGCCCGGATCCACCCCCAGCTCGTCGGCGAGCCGCCGCCTCAGCTCGGTGTAGCTGCTCAGCGCCGCGTCCTGCCGCCCGGCCAGATACAGGGCCCGGACATGCGCCGTACGCAGCCGCTCCCGCAGCGGGTGAAGGGCCACCAGCTCGCCGAGATCATCGGCGACCAGGGCGTGTTCGCCCAGTTCGAGCCGGGTCTCGGCCTGCTCCTCCAGGACCGTGAGCCGCTGTTCGGCCAGGCGTACGGCATCGGCCCGGACGAACTCCTCGTCGGCGAAGTCGGCGAAGGCCGGGCCGCGCCAGAGCGACAGCGCCTCGGCGAAGAGCGCGGCACGGTCCCGCGGACCGGCCGCCGCCCGGGCCCGGGCCGTCAGCTCCGTGAAACGGTCCGCGTCCACGGAGCCGCCGCCGGTCAGCAGTTCGTACCCCGGGGCACGGGAGACGACGAGTTCCCGGCCGCCGGGCTCGGCGGCCTCCAGCGCGCGGCGCAGTTGCCAGACCTTGTTCTGGAGCGCGGCGGCCGGATTGCCGGGCGGCCGGCCGCCCCAGACGTCGGCGACCAGCCGGTCGGCGGAGACCGGCCGCCCCCGGTGCGCCAGCAGGGCCGCGAGCAGGGCCCGCACTTTCGACTCGGGCACCCGCACCGCCCGTCCGTCGGACGTCCGGACGGTCAGCGGGCCGAGCACTCCGAAGAACATGCCCTCACGCTAACCGGGCCTCGCCGCGCCCCGCATCGGACCTTCGACCTGGTCACCGAGTCGTACGCCTCCGGAAGCCCGCCCCCGGACCGGGACCGGGAGTGCGGCGAGAGCCGTCGAGAGCGGACCGGGAGGGAACCGAGAGCGCCGCCGCGCACGCTGGGGCTCCGCCGACGACCTCCTCGGAAGGAAGACCATGTCCTCGACCCCGACACCCGATCCGGCCCCGGGTACGGCACCCCCGAAGGCCGGAGCCAGGGAGTGGGCCGGGCTCGCCGTACTCGCCCTGCCCACCCTGCTGCTCGCCCTCGACCAGAGCGTCCTGTTCCTGGCGCTGCCGCATCTCGCCGAATCCCTCGCCCCGACCGGCACCCAAACTCTGTGGATCATGGACATCTACGGGTTCATGATGGCGGGCTTCCTGGTCACCATGGGCACCCTCGGCGACCGGATCGGCCGCCGGAAGCTGCTGATGGCCGGGGCCGTCGCGGTCGGTGCCGCGTCCCTGCTGGCCGCCTTCTCGACCAGTGCCGAGATGCTGATCGTCACCCGCGCCCTGCTCGGGATCGCCGCCGCGACCCTGATGCCGTCCACCCTGGCGCTGATCGGCAACATGTTCCGCGATCCGCACCAGCGGGGCCGGGCCATCGCCGTCTGGGCCAGCTGTTTCATGGGCGGTACGGCGCTCGGGCCGGTCGTCGGCGGGGTGCTCCTGGAGTACTTCTGGTGGGGTTCGGTCTTCGTCCTCGGCGTCCCCGTGATGCTGGTCCTGCTGGTCGCCGCCCCGCTCGTACTGCCCGAGTACAAGGACCCTGACGGCGGGCGGATGGATCTGCCGAGCGTGCTGCTCTCCCTCGGCGCGATCCTGCCGGTGATCTACGGGCTGAAGGAGATCGCCCGGGCGGGCTGGGAGCCGGGCGCCCTGCTCGCCATGGCCGCCGGGACCTCGGTCGGCGCGCTCTTCGTCGCCCGGCAGCGCCGGCTCAGCCATCCCCTGCTCGACCTGGGGCTCTTCCGGCACGCGGCGCTGGCGTCCTGGCTGCTGATCCTGCTGCTCACCATGGCCGGGATGGGCGGTATGTATCTCTTCATCACCGGCTATCTCCAGATGGTGGAGGGGCTTTCGCCGTTCGAGGCCGGGGCGTGGATGGTGCCGTCGGCGCTGGCGTCCGTCGTCGCCGCGACCCTCGCGCCCACCCTGACCCGGCGGCTGCCGATGGGCGCGGTCATCGGCGGCGGCCTCGGTCTCACCGCGACCGGCTATCTGGTGATCGCGTTCGTCGATCCGGCCGGTGGACTGCCGCTGCTGGTCACCGGCTTCGTCATCAGCTTCTTCGGGACGGGGCCGATCGGCGCCCTGGGGACCAATCTCGTGGTCGGCTCGGCCCCGCCGGGGAAGAGCGGATCGGCCGCGTCGCTGGGGGAGACCAGCGGTGAGTTCGGGGTCTCCTTCGGGCTGGCCGCCTTCGGCAGCCTCGGCGGGGCGCTCTACACCGCAGGGATCGAGGTGCCCGACGGGCTCACGGCCGAGCAGGCGGAGGCCGTACGCGGGGGGATCGAGGGCGCCCTGACGGTGGCCGGACAACTGCCGGGCGGGCTCGGTGGCCAGGTCGCGGCGGCGGCCCGGGAGGCGTACACGAGCGGGCTGAACGTGGTCGCCGTGGTCTGTGCCGCCCTGGCCGTGGTCACCGCCGTGGCCGCCGCGACCGCGTTGCGGCGGGTCGGCGCGACGGGCCGGGAGGCCCCGGCCGCGACGGATCAGCCGGACCCGGACCCGGGCGCGACGAAGGGCCCGGAGCGGACCGGTGCCCCGAGCCGCTGAGGCGCAGCCTCCCGTACCCCGCCGCCGGTACGTCCGCGCCCGCCGGGCGGGCGCGAACGGTCACCGGCGGCGTTCGGCGGCGGGGTACGGCGGCGGTTCACCGGACGCGGTGGTACGTCCGCACCACCACCCCGTTGCCGAAGGCGCGGACCTCGTCCAGGGCGAAGTCGGCGAGGGAGGCCGCGGATCCGAACATCGGCATCCCCGAGCCGTAGACGATCGGATAGGTCTTGATCACCAGTTCGTCGATCTCGTCGATCAGCTCTCCGGCGATCTCCGAACCGCCGCAGAGCCAAATGCCCAGTCCGCCCTCCTCGGCCTTCAGCTCGCGGATCCGGCCGACCGGGTCGGTGCCGATCAGCTCCACATTGGGGTGCGGCGATTCGGTGAGGGTGCGGGTGACGACGTACTCCCGCAGATGCCCGTACGGGCTGGGCAGCTCCGCGTCGAGGGCGAGCTGATAGCTGCCCCGCCCCTGGATCACGGTGTCGTACCGCTTGTTCGGGGAGTCGAAGCCGAGCAGCCGCCGTCCCTCGGCGGAGATCGTCTCGGGGTAGTCGCCGGTGAGATGGGCGAGCACCTCCTCGTCCACGTACTTCATCATCGCGCTCGCGTCGCCCGAGGGGTCGCCGATGAAGCCGTCGATGGAGCAGGCGATGAAGTAGGTGAGCTTGCGCAAGCGCGTGCCTTTCGTCGGATGACTGCGAAGGGCGGCCGGCGGATAGGCGGCGCCCGGGGTCCGGATCGCCGGGGCGTCCGAACCACTTCATTCATAGTGCTCCATCTGTAGTGGTTGCGCAAGGGGATTCCGCCGGAGCCCTGGAAACCGGGGGCGGTGGGCGGGGCGCACGGGCCGGGGATACGACGACGGCGGGGCCGGACCCCTGATGGGTCCGGCCCCGCCGTCATGACAGCTCGGCCGCGTATCGCCGGCGACTACGTCCGTACGGGCCATATCCCGCGCCGCCGCTCCGGCTCGCGGACCGGCACCTTCGGCAACTGGTGCGGCAGCGATCCGTACCAGAGGTACGAGACCAGGAAGCCGACCCCCAGGCAGAGCACCCCGCCCACCGCGTCCAGCCAGAAGTGGTTGGCCGTCGCCACGATCACCACCAGCGTGACGGTCGGATAGAGCAGTCCGAGGATCTTCGCCCAGGGCGCCCTGGCCACCACGAAGATGATCAGCCCGCACCAGAGCGACCAGCCGATATGCATCGACGGCATCGCCGCGTACTGGTTCGACATGTTCTTCAGATCGCCCGAGGCCATCGAACCCCAGGTCTCGTGGACCAGGACGGTGTCGATATAGCCCTGCCCCTCCATCAGTCGAGGGGGAGCGAGCGGATACAGGTAGTAACCGACCAGGGCGACCGCCGTGGTGGCGAAGAGCACCAGCCGGGCCGCCGCGTACCGCCCCGGATGCAGGCGGTAGAGCCACACCAGGACGCCGATGGTCACGATGAAGTGGAGCGTGGCGTAGTAGTAGTTCATCGTCACGATCAGCCATGTCACGGAGTTCACCGCATGGTTGACCGCATGCTCGAAGTCGAGGCCCAGGGCCCGCTCGGCGCTCAGGATCCAGTCCGCGTTCTCCAGTGCCTTCGCCTTCTGCTCCGGCACGGCGTTGCGGATCAGCGAATACGTCCAGTAACTCACCGCGATCAGCAGGATCTCGAACCATATCCGCGGGCGGCGGGGCGAGCGCAGCTCCTTGAACCGCGCGAACCGCGAACGCGGCGCCTCGGCGGCCCCAAGGGCCCCTCGCGCCTCGGTGGCCTCGTCGGTCGCCATGGGTGACGTGCCGGTGGTCCGGCCTTCGATGGTCTTCACGGTCGTTTCACCCATGGGACGAGAGTCTGCCAGATACACGCCCACCGACCGATCATCCCTCGGTCCCGTTCGGGGCGCACACTCTCCACCCTGCGGACGACACCGGGGGCGGGATCCTCTCGGGGATCGCCCTGGTCAGGAATGTCCGCCGCCCCCGGAGGGGAGGCCGTCGAGTCGTGTACCACCAGCTCGGGCAGGCAGACGGAACCACTGTACGCGGCCGAAGCGGAACCGGGGAGGTCCGGGCGGGACCCCGGGGCCGGGTACGGAACCCTGCCGCGGCCCGGCCGCCCTCCGGCGGGTACGCGGAGTGCCGGGTCCGTCTCAGACCGCCCACCAGACGCAGGCCGCGCCCGGGATCCGGACCGTATCCCCGCCGAACTCCAGGGCCGCCGAAGAGAGCAGCGGACGGCCCGGGACCGGCAGTTCCGCCTCCGTGTCCAGGGTGTTCAGGGTGCAGACCACCCCGGGCCTGGCGAAGGCCAGCACCCCGGCCGGGGCCGCCAGCCACTCCAGGGCGCCGTCGCCGAGGCCGGGCAGCTCCTTGCGGAGCGCCAGCGCCGAGCGGTAGAGCTCCAGCGTCGACCGCGGGTCGCCGGTCTGGGCGGCCACCGAGAGCCCCGCCCAGACCGGGGGCTGCGGCAGCCAGCTGCCGCCGGGTCCGAAGCCGTACGGCGTACTCGTCCCCGACCAGGGGATCGGCACCCGGCACCCGTCGCGGAGCCCGTCCTGGCCGTCGCCCCGGAAGAACGCCGGGTCCTGGCGGACGGCGTCCGGCAGCTCGGTGACCTCCGGCAGCCCCAGCTCCTCGCCCTGGTAGAGATAGGCCGAGCCGGGCAGCGCCAGGGTGAGCAGCGCGGCGGCCCTGGCCCGGCGCAGCCCCCGCTCCCCGCCGCCGTAGCGGGTGGTGTGCCGGACCACGTCGTGGTTGGAGAGCACCCAGGTCGTCGGGGCTCCCACCGACGCGGTGGCCGCCAGGGAGTCGTCGATCACCCGGCGCATCGCCCCGGCGTCCCAGGCGCAGGTGAGGAACTGGAAGTTGAACGCCTGGTGCAGTTCGTCGGGGCGGACGTAGAGCGCCAGCCGTTCCGAGGTCGGCGCCCAGGCCTCGGCGACCCCGATCCGCTGCCCGTCGTACCCGTCGAGCAGCCGCCGCCAGGCGCGGTGGATCTCGTGGACGCCGTCCTGGTCGAAGAAGGGCAGGACCTGGGCGCCGATCAGCTTCGCCTGCTCCCGCAGCCCGATGTCCGGCAGCCCCGCCGCCTTGACCATGCCGTGGGCGACATCGATCCGGAAGCCGTCGACACCGAGGTCGAGCCAGAACCGGAGGACGGAGTCGAACTCCTCCCGGACGGCCGGACTGTCCCAGTTGAGATCGGGCTGCTCGGGGGCGAAGAGATGGAGGTACCAGGCGCCGTCGCCGGTCCTGGTCCAGGCCGGGCCGCCGAAGACCGACTCCCAGTCGTTGGGCGGCAGCGCGCCGTCCGGGCCGCGCCCCGGCCGGAAGTGGTAGAGCGCCCGCTCGGGGGCGTCGGGGCCGCCGTCGAGGGCGGCCCGGAACCAGGGGTGCCGGTCGGAGGTGTGGTTGGGCACGATGTCGACGATCACCCGCAGCCCCAGCCGGTGGGCCTCGCGGACCAGGTCGTCGGCGTCGGCGAGGACACCGAAGAGGGGATCCACGGCCCGGTAGTCCGCCACGTCGTAGCCGCCGTCGGCCTGCGGCGACGCGTAGAAGGGGGTGAGCCAGACGGCGTCGACACCGAGCCCGGCGAGATGGGGGAGCCGGTCGCGGACGCCCCGCAGATCGCCGATGCCGTCACCGTCGCTGTCGGCGAACGAGCGTACGTACACCTGGTAGATGACGGCGTCCCGCCACCAGTCGGACGAGACGGCGGGGGAGTGGTCGCGACGGATGGGAGCAAGCTCCTGGGTCATGTACGTTCCCTCTGAAATCTATGGAAACAGTTATCAGCGGTGTCAACTGTGAACTGTGGTGATCTATGGGGATGTCGGCCGATGTGCGGCAGGTACCGGGGAGGTTCTGCCCCGTACGCCGATGGTCAACGCGCATCGTCCCGGCGTGGATACGGTCCGGGCGCGCGGGAGCTCGCCAAAAACGTCCGGCGGGAACCCGGCGGGAACCCGGCGGGCCCCGGCGGGACTTCCGGGGGACGGCCGGGAATCGGCCGCGCGGGACCGCGACCGCGCGCGGGGGCCGGCCGGGGTTCGGCGACGGGTGTACGGGTACGCCGCCTCGCACCAGGACGCCCGGCGGTCGCCGTGGTGATGGTGGTCGGGCCGGTTATCGCGGCGGCGGTACGGCCCCCGCCGAGGCCGCGAGCGGATCCGTACGCGGCCCGGTACGAGGTTCGGCTCGTGGGTCCGGAAGCGGTTCGGTACGCGGATCCGGTGCCGACGGCACCAGCCGCAGCAGCCGTCCCAGCAACTGCCCGAACGGCCCGTCCGCGGGCTCGTCCGTGAGCACCCCGCTGACCAGGGCCGCCATCTCGTCGTCGTAGGCGGCGCTCACCGCGCACAGCGCCGCGAAGTCATGGACGAGCTGAACCTCCAGCTCGCCGCGGGGGATCCGCCGCCCGTCCAGCCACTGGAGGGCCGTCGACTCGGCCAGCGACACCCAGGACCGGATCACCAGCGCCAGCCGTACCGGCGGCTCGGCGATCCCCAGATGGGACAGGATCTGCTCGTACGCGGCCTGCCGCACCTCGTCGATCATCGCCTTGGCCCTGGTCGAACCGACCGCGGGCCCACCGCGCATCAGGGCCGAGAACCCGGGGCCGTGCTCGTCCACGAAGTCGAAGTAGCGGCGCATCACCCGCAGCAGCCGGGCGCCCAGCGGCCCCTCGTACGGCTCCTCGAACCGGCGCGCCAGATCGTCGGCGGCCCGGCGCAGCGCGGCCTCGTACAGGCTCTGCTTGCCGGGGAAGTAGTGATAGACGAGCGGCCGGGAGATCCCGGCGGCGGAGGCGATCTCGTCGATGGAGACCTCGTCGGGCGAGCGGGCGCTGAAGAGTTCCAGCGCCACGCCGATCAACTGCTGTCTGCGCTCCTCGACGCCCATCCTGCGGCGCACCCCGGTCGTCATGACCACCAGCGTACCCATGGGGGTGCGTTCATCTGTTCTAGAGGTGGCACGCCGGCGGCCCCGGCGGCCCGGCCGGTACGACCGGACCTCGCCGGTATGACTGGAACCCCGCCGGTACGGCCGGACTTCACCGTCATGACCGCGCGCCGCCGGTACGACCGCGCCCAGGCGGTATGACCGGACCGGGCCTACCGCAGCGACCAGCCGCTGAACCGTACGGTCCCGCGCGCCCCGCTGCCTCCGTTCATGGCCGTCATGAAGAACCCGACGTCCTGGCCGTACGCCGCCCCGGGCGCGGTCACCGTGGCGATCGTCCGCCAGGTCGCGCCCTCGTCGGACGACAGCTCCCCGGTGTATGCCGTACCGGGGCCCCGGGTCAGCCGCAGCAGGACCGGTGCCTTGACGCCGGTGATCCGCCGGTAGGTGTCGAGGGTGCCGTCGCCGTTGGAGTCGTACGAGAGCACCACGCCCTGGCCCGGGGTGACCGCCAGATTGACGAACCCGGGCGCCCCCGGCCGGTCGAGACCGTTCCTGGCGATGATCCCGGCCCGGGCCCAGCCGCTGGTGGCGGCCTGCGCGTCGACCCGGACCACCGCGACGGAGCCGGGCCGGAAGACCCCCGCCCGGTAGGCCGTACCGAAGTGCGCGGTACCCCGCCACAGGTCGGTCCCGCCGCCGTTGACCGCGAACCGGTCGGCGAACTGGCCGAAGACGGCCGCGTTGGTGCTGTGGGTACGCCAGCCCGCGGCGAGCGGGGCCGCGACATGCGCCTCGCCCTTCTGGGTCACCGACACGGTCTCCCCGCCCGCGGGCCCGTACCGCACCTTCAGCCGGTACGGCAGCGCCCGCAGCGGCTCGGTCAGCGGTTCGGCCGGGGCCGTGACCGGCCAGGACACCGAACCCGTCGAGCCCGCGGCGACCCCGGCCAGGCTCCGGGCGGCGGGCGCGCCGGGCGACAGTCGGGCACCGGTGAGCGTCAGTTCGACCTTGCCGGTGGCCGAGAGCCCGCTGAGGTTGCGGAAGACGGCGGTGAGCCGCCCCGTACCGCCGGGCCGGAAGGCGGGCGGGTCCGTCGTCACCGTCGTCACCCCCTGGTAGGGCGCGGCGGCCAGCGCGTCCCTGACCCGGACGGCGGTCCGGTACGCGTCCCCGGTCGGCGCGGTCGGATAGGACCCGCGGCCCTCGGTCCACGCCTTCTCGGCCGGATACCAGTCGAACGTCTTCCGGGCCCGCCCGGCCGCCAGGGCGTCCCCGGCCTCGGTCAGGAACGCCTCCCACTGGGGGATGTGGACATCGGCGATCAGCCCGTTCCAGTCGCGGTTGGCGTAGTTGGAGAGCGCGTCGGCGGCCGACCGGTCCGCCCAGGTGGTGATCAGCGTCCGGGCGGTCCGCTCCAGCACCGCCGCCTCCGCCGGGCTGGTCGCCAGCCGTTTGGCGTCCTCCAGCCACGGGCCGAGCAGGAAGGAACGGTGGCAGCCCGCCATGGTGTCGGCGAGTTTCATCAGCCGCAGCCAGAGCGCCGCGACCCCCCGGAACGCGGTCACGTCACGGCTCGCGTGGGCGGCCCGCAACGCGAACTGGAGGGTGCGCGAACGATTCGCCAGCGCCTGCCGCGCCAACTCGGTCACATCGTGCCGGTAGGTGTCGGAGCCCCGCAGCCCCGAACCCGCCTCCAGCAGCTTCGCGAAGGCCCGGTCGAAGCCCGCCGGGTCGAACGCCGTCCCGATGGCCGATGTCAGACTCGGCCGCCGCAGGAAGTGCGAGTCGTGCGGCCGGCCGTCCGTACTGGTCAGCTTGTACGCCGTGGCCGCCAGCGCGCCGAACGCGGCCTCGGCCGCCGGATCGGCGGCCCCGTAGCGGATCCGCGCGTACTCCCGGAACCAGGCGTCCCGGTCGATCTTCTCCCGCCGCCACGCCAGCTCCGAGAAGAGTTCGAGGGCCGCCGGATCCCGCTCGGCCGCCTCCGGCATGTACGCGGTGCCCGCCAGCGCGCTGCCCGGCCGGTCCCGCCACGCGGTGAACCGGGCCGTCCAGCGGTCGGTGTTCGCGCCCATCGTGGTCCGGCCGCCGAAGTTGGGGATGGTGCCGAAGGCGTACGGCGTACCGCCCCACTCGGCCTCCCGGTCGGTGGTGGTGTCCAGGTCGGAGAGCCCGTCGACGATGAGTACCCGGTCGGTGTCGATCGCCTCCAGCAGGGCCCGCCGGGGGTTCGCCTGCCAGCCGAGGATCACCCAGGTCGCGGCCGGGCTCGCGGCGCGCAACGCCCGCTCCACGGCCCGTGCCGCGTCCGGCACGGGGACGTCCCCGGCGCTGCCGCCCTCGTGCAGCAGATCCATCTTGAACATGTCGCAGCCGCCGAACAGGGCGCGCTGGTGCCGGTAGAACGCCGCGGCGACCTCGGGGAAGACCGCCGTACGCGGATCGAGCCAGTCGGGGCGGCGCAGCCCGTTCCACACCCCCTGGGGGATCACCCGGGCGCCGGTATTGCGGGCGGCGAAGCCGTCGGGGACCGTACCGAAGTAGCCGGGGAACACCGGCCGCATGCCCAGTTCGCGCAGCCGGTCGGCGATCCTGCGGCCCAGCCGGACCCGGGCCGCGAGAAGTTCGGCGGAGACCGGGCCGCCGTACTCGCTCATGTTCTGGAGCAGCCACCACGCCTGGTGGGAGGGGGCCGGGAGCCAAGTCCTGGCCTCGGCGGCGGAGTAGCCGAAGTCCGTCAGCAGCCGCTGGTAGACGGCCTCCTGGCCGGGGGTGACCAGGACCTCGTTGCAGCCGTGCAGGGCGAGGACGTCGATCAGCCGCTCCCAGCGGGCCCAGTCCGCGTAGGGGGCGGTATAGCCGTCATGGGTGTCGTTGCAGGCGAACCGGTGCGGTACGGTCGCCGACCGCTCCAGCGCCGCGCGGGGCGCGGGCAGCTTCTCCGGCAGCCCCAGCCGACTGCCGGACCAGGAGATATGGGCCCGGCAGACATATTTGAGATACCAGTGGACCCCGGTCAGGACGACCGCGGGCGAGGTGCCCGCGACCGCGATCCGGCCGGTCTCACCGGTCACCGAGAAACGTTCCGGCCCGTCGGTCAGGGAGAGCCTGAACTGCTCGGCGTGCCGGGGCAGCAGCCGCCGTACCGCCGCCTGCGCCGCGGCGACCGAGGGCGCGGCGGCGGATGCGGCGCGGTGCGGCGGATGACCGGTGGGGGTCGTACGGGGGGCGGTGGCGGCGGCGGACCCGGCGACGGCGGCGCTCGCGCCGACCGCTCCCGCGGTGCCCAGAACCGTACGTCTCGACAGCTCCAGCATCAGGCTCCTTGGCGCGAAACGATGTAACCCGTGTCACAGAGGTTTCGCCGCGCACGTTACCCGCCGTTCGCCCCCGCGCCCGGCCGCGGCGCGCCCCGCCACCACCGCGCCACCCGCCCGCTACTCCTGCGCCCCTGCACGCACCCTCAGTTGTGCCGCCGTCAATCCCCGGGGCCCGGGGGCGGTGAGGGCCCTCAGGCGCTCCGGGTCAGCTCCGCGCGCCCCGGTCCAGATACGCCAGCACCGCCAGCACCCGCCGGTTGTCGTCGTCGGACACCGGAAGCCCCAGCTTCGCGAAGATATTGGAGGTGTGCTTGGCCACCGCCCGCTCCGTGACCACCAGCTGCGCCGCTATCGCCGCGTTGGACCGGCCCTGCGCCATCAGCTCCATCACCTCCAGCTCCCTCGGGGTGAGTCCGCCCATCGGCCGGTCCTGCGCCCGCCGCGACAGCAGTTGCGAGATCACCTGCGGATCCATCGCCGTACCGCCCCGCGCCACCCGCCGGACCGCGTCCACGAACTGGTCCGCGTCGAAGACCCGGTCCTTCAGCAGATAGCCGACCCCGCCGTCCCCGTCGGCCAGCAGCTCCCGCGCGTACAACTGCTCCACGTGCTGGGAGAGCACCAGGACCGGCAGCCCCGGCCGGGCCCGCCGGGCCGCCAGCGCGCACTGCAGACCCTCGTCGGTGTGGGAGGGCGGCAGCCGGACGTCGACCACCGCGACGTCCGGCTCCAGCTCGGCCAGGGCCCGGCTCAGCTCGGGACCGGTCTCGACGGCCGCGAGGATCTCGAAGTCGTACGCCTCCAGCAGCCGTACCAGACCGTCGCGGAGCAGAAACAGGTCTTCGGCTAGGACAACGCGCAAGGAATCTCCATGGTGACCATGGTGGGACCGCCCGCGGGAGAGCTGACGGCCAGGACGCCGTCGAATGTACCGAGCCGCCGCTCCACCCCGCTCAGCCCCGATCCGGCGCCGACCACCGCCCCGCCCCGGCCGTCGTCGGTGACCGCGATCCGCAGCGCGCCCCGCTCGTACGAGATGTCCACCCAGATCCGGCTCGCGCCCGCGTGCTTCACCGCGTTGGTGAGCGTCTCACTGACCGCGAAGTACGCCGCCGACTCCACCGGCGCCGCCATCCGGCCCGGCAGCTCCACGTCCACCTCGGCCGGTACCGGCAGCCGCAGCGCCAGCGCCTTCACCGCGTCCCCCAGCCCCCGCTCCGCGAGTACCGGCGGATGGATGCCGCGGACCAGGTCCCGCAGCTCCGTCAGCGCCTCCGCCGACGACTCCCGCGCCTTGGCGATCAGCCGCTTCGCCCGCGCCGGGTCCTTCTCGACCAGCGCCTCGATCGCGCCCAGGTTCATCCCCATCGCCACCAGCCGGGCCTGGGCCCCGTCGTGCAGATCCCGCTCGATCCGGCGCAGCTCGGCCGCCGAGGAGTCCAGCGCGTCGTGCCGGGTCTCCGTCAGCCGGTCGATCCGCCGCTCCAACTGCTCCTGCCGGTCCGGGGTGAGTACCGCCGCCACCACCAGGAAGTGCGCCCGGACCAGCTGCGGGCCGAACGCGAGCCCCAGGGCCAGCAGCCCGCCGCCGACCAGCCCGGCGAGCAGGGCCGTACCCCAGCCGCCGACCGGTACGAAGGTGAACCAGTGGGGCTCCTCCAGCGCCGTCACCGGCACCCACAGGCCACCGGCGAGCAGCAGCCCGTACACCCCGTGTGCGGCCAGGCCGAAGGCGAGCAGGGCGATGATCGCCCCCGCCGTCATGTCCACCAGCAGCCACAGCAGATCACGCCAGGTCGCGGCGTCCTTCAACAGCAGCGCGCACCGCTCGACCTGTCCTGTGATCCCGGTCCGCAGATCGCGGGGGAAGGGGCGGTACGAGGCGGGGATCCGGATCCCCGTCCAGCGGGCCGCCAGCAGCCGCCGCTGCCCCGCGTGGGTCCGGACGAGCCGAAGCAGGGGCGGGGTGGCGAACACGCCCACTCCCACGGGTATCAGGGCGATCGAGACCACGGTCAGGACGAACAGGGCGACCGAGCCGACCAGGGCGTACAGCCCCAGGACCAGCCCCCGCGCCGGGGCCGTCAGCAGCGCGCGCGCCCGGCCGCCGGGCGCCGTCCGCTCCCCGCCGGACCCGGACCCGGACCCGGACCCGGAGCCGGAGCCGGGGCCCGCCGCTCCCGCCCCGGCCCATGTCCTGTCGGTCGTTCCCATGCCCCGTTCCCCCTCGTCCTGTTCGCGGCCCGTCAGTCATACATATGAGCCGTCCGCCGGTCGTACGCCAGTCATACGCCGGCCGCCCGCCAGTCATACCGCAGCCGCCCGCAGCCGACCTCGCGACCGCTGATCGTCACACCCTCCAGTCTCCGCCCCGGCGCCGGACCCGGCACTGGTCCGGGCCCCCGGCCGGGGGTGTTGCCAGCACCACCCCCGGGACCTCGCCCTATGGCTCCGGACAGGGGCCCCTGACGGCTGGGGCCGCCCCGTACCCGGTTCATAACGTCGGACCCGAACCGAAACCGGCGATCCGACCAGGGGGCCCAGCACCATGAGACCGAATCTCGCCGCACGCGTCGGCATGTGGAGCGCGCACCACCGCAAGACCGCGGTCATCGGCTGGCTGCTCTTCGTCGTCCTCGCCACCGTCGGCGGAGGCTCCGCCGGGCTGATCGAGATGTCCGAGTCCGAAGGCGGCGCCGGTGACTCCGCCCGGGCCGAGAGGATCCTGGAGGACACCGGTCTCGCGGCCCCCGCCGGTGAACTCGTCCTGATCAGCAGCCGGACCGAGGGCGGCTGGAAGGCCACCGCGACCGAACTGGCCCGGACCGTCGCCGCCACCGGCGAGACCGCCCGGATCGAACCGCCCCTCCCGTCGGCCGACGGTACGGAGGCCCTGATCCGGATCGAGATGAAGGGCGACCCCGAGACCGCGGGCGACCGGGTCGAACCCGTCCTCGACGCGGTCCGGACCGCCGCCGACGGCCGGGAGGGCGTCGAGGTCCACCAGTTCGGCCGGGCCAGCGCCGACAAATGGCTCAACGACCTGCTCGCCGACGACTTCAAGAAGGCCGAGTTCACCGCCGTACCCCTCGCCCTCGGCATTCTGCTCGTCGCCTTCGGCACGGTCGTCGCCGCGCTGCTCCCCGTCGCCCTGGCGCTCACCGCCTGCGCCGCCGCCTTCGGACTGCTCACCCTCGCCAGCCACCAGCTCCATCTCTTCCAGACCACCTACTCGGTGATGTTCCTGATGGGCCTGGCCGTCGGCGTCGACTACTGCCTCTTCTACCTGCGGCGGGAGCGCGACGAGCGGGCCGCGGGCCGGGACCCCGAGACGGCGCTCCGGATCGCCGCCGCCACCAGCGGCCGGGCCGTACTCGTCTCCGGTATCACCGTGATGCTCGCGATGGCCGGGATGTTCCTCTCCGGGATGCTGCTCTTCGAAGGGTTCGCCCTCGCCACCATCATCGTCGTACTGATCGCCGTCATCGGCTCCGTCACCGTGCTGCCCGCCCTGCTGGCCTGGCTCGGCGACCGGGTCGACGCCGGACGGATCCCCCTGCTCCACCGCCGGGGCAGGCGGGCCCGCGCCGGCGGCACCCTCGCGGCCCCGCTGCTGCGGCCCGTCCTCGCCCGGCCCGGACTCTTCGCCGTCCTCGGCACCGTACTGATGCTCGCCCTGGCCGCCCCCGCGATCGGGATGAAGACCGAGCAGCTCGGCATGGAGAAGCAGTTCGGCTCCGACTCGGCGCTCACCGTCGCCCACACCGCGATCACCGGGAGCTTCCCCGGCGGACCCGACCCGGCCCGGATCGTCGTCGAGGCCGACGACATCGACGCGGCGCCCGTCCGCGCGGCCCTGGCCGGTTTCGACTCCGGCCGGGTCACCGTCCACCGGACCGAGGACATCGCCCTGATCGAGGTACCGCTGCCCGGCGACGGCAGCGACCGGCGCTCCCGCGACGCCCTCACCGAACTGCGCGAACGTACCGTCCCGGCGGCGTTCGACGGCACCGGGGCGAAGGCGTACGTCACCGGAGAACTGGCCGAGTCCGTCGACTTCAACGAGAAGCTGAAGGACGGCATCCTGCCGGTCTTCGTGTTCATCACCGCCGTGACGTTCCTGGTGATGCTGTTCTGCTTCCGCTCCTATGTCGTCGCCGTCACGTCGATCCTGCTCAATCTGCTCTCGGTGGCGGCCGCGTACGGGGTGATGGTCGCCGTCTTCCAGCACGGGATCGGGGCGTCGCTGCTGGGTACGGAGAAGGTGGGCGCCATCGAGAGCTGGCTGCCGCTCTTCGTCCTCGTCGTCCTCTTCGGACTCTCCATGGACTACCACGTCTTCGTGGTCTCCCGGATCCGCGAGAGCCGCGACCGGGGCGCCGACAACCGGACCGCCATCGCCGACGGCATCGCCCGTACGGCGGGCGCGGTCACCGGCGCGGCGGTGATCATGGTGGCGGTCTTCGCGGTCTTCGGCACGCTGACCATGCAGTCGATGAAGCAGATGGGTGTGGGGCTGGCGGTGGCGGTGCTGCTCGACGCGACGGTGGTACGGATGGTGCTGCTGCCGTCGGTGATGTCGCTGCTCGGCGAACGGAACTGGAGGACGCCCCGGCTCCTCCGCCGCCTCCCGGTCGTGGAGCACGGCGACCCGGCCCCGGCCCCTGCCCCGGACCTGGCTTCGGCTTCGGCTTCGGCTTCGGCTTCGAAGGATCCTGTCTCCTCCTAGGTTCCGCCGGGTTCCGTCAGGTTCCGGACCATGGGTCACGCCCGCGTCAGCAGTGTCCGGCGCGGGCGTGACGACGTTCTTCGGGTTCCGGGTCCGGGACCGGCTCGTGACCAGACGGCGGCCAGGGCGCCGGGGGTGCACCCGGCGAAGGCGCGGACGTCGCGGTGGAGGTGGGACCGGTCGGCATAGCCGTACGCCAGGGCGACCTCCGCGGCGTTCCCGCCCGCCCGCAGGGCCCGGGCGGCCCGGTCGAAGCGGACCAGCATGGCGGCACGTTTGGGGGTGAGGCCGATCTGCTCGCCGAACCGGGACCACAGCCGCTTACGGCTCCATCCGCAGGACATGGCGAGGTCGTCCACCCGGACCCGGCCGCCGTGCGCCACGATCGTGTGCCAAGCGCCGGCGACCTCGGGGGTCGTCGAGGGACCCCGGGCGGCCCGCCGGGCCAGGAACTCGCCGATCAGCGTGAAACGTTCCGGCCAGCCGGTGGCGGCCGCCACTCGTTCGCGCAGCTGCCGTTCCTGCCGCCCCCACGGGTCCGCCGGGCCGACGACCGTCCCCTCCAGTTCGTACGGCGCCACACCCAGCAACGCGTAGGCGGCGCCGGGCGACAGGGACATCTCGACGCACTCGACGTCCCGGCCCCCGACCCGCGCGGGACCGGGCGACAACGACGCGACCAGGCTCGTGCTCGGGCTCGAACCCCTAGGGCGTGTCCGGAAAGTAGCGCCGTCCGCCCGGAGGGCGGGGCCTGCGGCGTCCGGTGCGTGCAATCGCAAGGCGGAGGGTTTCCCTCGTA
>NZ_JBEYIS010000082.1:0-23231 GCF_040635975.1 Streptomyces sp. NPDC006798 | reverse complement strand
GGGCAAGACCACCGCGGTGAAGATCCTCTCCACCCTGATCACGCCGGACGACGGACGGGCCACCATCGCCGGTCACGACCTGGCCACCGAGGCCCGGGGCCGCGTACACCGTCAACGACCAACTGCTGGTCGCCACCGCCTTGACCATCGCGCGGTGGAACCAGGGACGGGGCGCCCCGCCCCGCCCGACACGGATCACCATGCCCGTGGACGATCGGCCGCGCGGGTCGGACATGCCCATCGGGAACGGCACCCGGCTGGTCGAAGTGCCCTTCACCCCGGCCGAGCTGGCGGCCGGTGAGCGCGCCGCCGCCGAAGGGGACCCGGACGCCGTCGGCGAGCTGCTGCGCCGCACCGCGGCCCGCACCCGTGCCCTCAAGGCCGCCACCGGACCGCAACTCGGTTACGGCGTCGCCGTGCTGACGGCCCCGGTACTGCCGGTGGCGTGGCGGGCCGCCGTGACCCGCGCCGTACGGCGGGCCGCGGCGCCGTGGACGTCGACGGTCCTGCTCAGCAATACGGGACGTACTCCGTACGCCCTCGACTTCGGCGAAGCGGGCCGGGCCGACGCCGTCTGGTTCTCGGCCCCCGCCCGGCTGCCCCGGGGCCTCAGCGTCACGGCGGCGTCCACCGCCGGGCGGCTGCATCTGGCGCTCCGCTGGTCGCGAGCGCTGCTGTCGGAGCGGGACGGTACGGAGTTGCTGGCACTGTTCGAGCGGTATCTGGCCGCGACGCAGCCCGCCCCGGCCGACGGCGGCGGGGCGACCGAGGGAGGTTCGCGATGACGACGACGGCACGGCCGGGGACGGCCCCGGGGACGGGCGGTACGGACGCCCGTCTCACGGAAACCGCCCCGGAGACCGGCGGTACGGACACCCGGCCCACCAAAACCACCCCCGGGCTGCGGGAGTTCTACGAGAACCCGGCCGTCCCCGTCGCGTCCGGGGACGCCCGCAGTCTGCGGCAGGCCCGGATGCTCGCCGCCGCGCTCGGACCGGCCGGCGAGCGGCCCGCCGTCGTCCTCGACGTCGGCTGCGGCGACGGTACGGCGGCGGCCACCGCGGCCCCGCTGCTCACCGGCCACCGGGTCATCGGCGTCGACTGGTCGCAGGACGCCCTGCGCCGGGCCCGGACCCGGCTCACCCACGTGGTACGCGGCGAACTCGACGCCGGGCGGCTGCCGTTCCGGTCGGGCGCGGCCGACGCCGTGCTGTTCAGTGAGGTGATCGAGCATCTGGTCGACCCGGACAGCGCCCTGGACGAACTCCGGCGGGTCCTGCGTCCCGGCGGCCATCTGATGCTCTCCACCCCCAATCTGGCCGCCTGGTACAACCGGGCCCTGCTGCTCGCCGGTGTGCAGCCGGTCTTCTCCGAGGTCAGCCTGCGCGGCATCCACGGCCGCCCGGGCCGTGAGGTCGTCGGCCATCTCCGGCTCTACACGGCCCGCGCGCTCCGCGAGTTCGTGGCCGCGTCCGGATTCGAGGTGGTCCGGGTCGCGGGCGCCCCCTTCCACGGCGTACCCCGCCCCCTGCGGCCCCTGGACCGGCTGGCGTGCGCGGCCCCCTCGCTCTCCTCGATCCTGCTGCTGCACGCGCGGAGGACATAGGTGTGGTGGGGGGTCGCCGCCGCACTCCTGGCGAACCTGCTCTACAGCACCGGATTCGTCCTGCAGAAACGCGCGCTCGGCCGGTTGCCCGCCGTCTCGGTCCGGCGGCCCGCCCGGCTGCTGCGACTGGTCGCCGGCAGCCCGCTGTGGACCGGTGGCGCCCTGGCGCTGGCCGCCGGGTTCGGGGCGCAGCTGATCGTCTACCGCACCCTGCCGATCGCCGCCGCGCAGGGCATCTTCGTCTCCGGCCTCGTACTGCTCCTGCTGCTGTCGGCCCGGCTGCTCGGCGAACGGATCCCGGGCCGGGAGCGGTACGCCACCGGGGCGATCCTGGCCGCCCTGGTGATGGTGGTCCTCTCCCTCTCCCGGACCGCCGACACCGTCGGCACGGGCGCTCCGGCGCGGCTGATCCTGCTGGTCTGCGTCCCGTCTCTGGCGGCCGGGACCTGGCTCTACGCGGTCGCCGAGCGCCGGGCCCTGAAGCGGCACCGGAAACCGACGACGGGGGTCGAGTACGGGGTCGCCCTGGGGCTGCTGTACGGGGTGAGCGGCCTGGCGATCAAGGGGGTGTCGGACCGGTCCGCCGGGCTGCTCGCCGACCCCGGCGGCGCGCTGGGCGCCGTACTGGGCTCCCCGTACCCCTATCTCCTGCTGTTCACGGGCGCGTTCGGACTGGTGATGTCGCAGGCGGCCCTCCAGCGCTGCCGGGTCTCCCTGATCGTCCCGGTGAGTACGACGGTGGCGAGCGTGTTCACGGCCGTCCTGGGTACGTTCGCGTTCGGTGAGGCGCTGCCCGACGATCCGCTGCGGCTGGCGCTCCGGGTCGCCGGAGCCATGCTGGCCGTAGCGGTCCTCCTCGCGATGCCGAAACACGACCCCCCGCCTCCCGACCGATCCGACACCCCGCCCAACGCCGCGCCCCCGAAGAACCCCGCCGAGGAGCTGACCGCCCGTGACCCCCGATGACCCGCTGCTGGCCGTCCTCGTCTGCCCGCTGGACAAGGGCCCGCTGCGGCTCGTGACTCCCGGCGCCGCCGGGGCCGTACCGGCCGGTGGCGCCCTGTACAACCCCCGGCTGCGGCGGCTCTATCCGATCGTGAACGGCGTTCCGCAACTGCGCCCGGTCTCCGGGGAGTCCGTCTCGGACGAGACGCACACCGTGCTGACCGGCCGGGAGGACCCCGGGTCGACCACCTCCGGCACGTGATCCCACAGCTCATAGCCGGCTCCCTCCTGCCGGGGCCGTGCCGTCCGGCCGGTCCCGGGCTGTGGAAGGACGCCGTCCGTGAAACGCGTCCGAAGGGGCCGTGCCTCGTGGAACACCGGTCTCACTTCGGGCCCGGACCCGAGCCTGGCGAAGACCCTGGGTGCGGTACCGGGATGTCCCGGGACTCGCCGGAGCCGCGAACGCCGCCGTCCGGGTGCTCGAACGGGAGCGAATGTCCCCGGACATCGTGGCGGTGGCGCTGAGCGTATGGTCCGTACGCGTCCACGGCACGAAGCGCCGGTGGCGACGGTGGGAGGCCGAGTTCACCTGCCCGTGCCGCGGCGAGGGGCGGGCTCGGGACAAGCTGCAGGAGGCCCTGTCCATGCTTCCGCCGAGGGCCGCGGGCGAGCTCCGGCAGCAGGTCGAGCGCCTCGACGCGGCACTCCTCCGGCGAACGCGTCACGAGCCGACCGCGGATTCCGGCCCGGCCTGGTGGCATCGCGGATGCTGACCACCCCGCGGTGGAGGCCGGGCCGGGACGACGCCGGGCACGACGCCTCGGCATCGCGCGGTCGCCCGCCCGGCGGAGGCGGCGCCGGGCGAGTGTCCGGCCAGTACCACACCTGATTCATGATGCCAATAGTTGTGTTCGCCGGTTCAACTGAAAGCCGTGCGGGACAATACGCTTCCGGGAACTACCGAGCGGATACGCCAAGGCGAGGGAGGGCCGCTGTGTCTTGGTCCGGGGAACGGGAGATCGTGGTCGGCGTGCCGGACGGGCACAGCGGCAACTCCGCCGCCGGGCGGTCCGGAGATGCCGGAGCCCGGAACACCGGCTCCGGCTCCGGCTCCGGCTCCGGCCACACGAACTAGCCCCGGTATCTCCCATGGCGCAGGCACCGAAACGCCGGGCACGGGGTCGGGAACCCGCTCCGGACGGTCCGTCGGTCACCGTGGCCGACACCGGCCGGGCGGAGGCCGCCGACGGCGCGACAGCCGTCACCGGATACCGCGGCCCCGCTCCCGGAGACCCCCGATGGCCCGGCACCGTGCGAGTGTCGGGCACCGGGGAGGCGATCGCCGGCGACGGCTCCACCGCCGTCAGCGGCACTTACCATCAGGTGAACATCGAGACGCTGACCGTGCAATACGGGGCGGGTGAGCCCGGTCGGCCCGTGACGCCGCCGTGGGTGGGCTCGTGGCCCCTCGCTCCGGGTCCGCCGCCGCCGTCCGGTGACATCGCCGATGCCGCGGAGTCGCTGGCCCGGGAGATCGGATACCGCTGGCGGCGCGAGGAGGAACACCGCCGCGTCCACGACCCGTTTCCGCTTCCCGTGCGGTACGGACCCGCTCCAGCTGATCTGATGGACCGGCCGGAGAACATTCAGCGCCTGCGGCCGGGCGTCCCGCCCGGGGATCTGAGCCTGGACGGCGAGTTGTCCGGCATCCTGGACACCTACCGGAGTATCCCGTCCCGCAGGCTCGTCGTACTGGGCCGGGCCG
The DNA here is from genome assembly GCF_040635975.1 of Streptomyces sp. NPDC006798. Lineage (NCBI taxonomy): Bacteria > Bacillati > Actinomycetota > Actinomycetes > Kitasatosporales > Streptomycetaceae > Streptomyces > Streptomyces sp. NPDC006798. The sequence goes on along the minus strand of NZ_JBEYIS010000082.1, from coordinate 18,915 downwards.
GTTCGGGAAAGTCGGTTCTGGCCATCAGGTTCGTCCTCGGTCTTCTCGCGGACACCGCATCCGCGCACCGCGTACCCGTGATCTTCAGCATCGGGTCCTGGGACCCGACCACGACCGCCTTGCGCGATCTGCTGATCGACCGCCTTCTGCGGGACCACCCCCATCTGGCCCGTCGGGCCCCGGACGGCAGGACGTCGGCCGCCCGGCTGGTCGACGCCGAACTGATTCTGCCGGTCCTGGACGGCTTCGACGAACTGGCGGAAGCCCTGCGCGAACCGGCGCTCCGGGCGCTGAACGCCACATCCGCAGCCATGGTTCTGACCAGCCGCCGGGACGAGTACGCCCGGGCGGTCGGCAAGGCCCGCACACCCTTGGTATGGGCGGCCTGTATCGAACTCACCGACTTGGCCGTCGACGATCTCGCCGCGTACCTTCCCCGTACCGATCGGTCGGCCGCCCGCTCCGGCACATCCGGTGACGCCCGGGTATGGGATGCCGTTCTGGACCGGCTACGCGCCCGGGACACCCCGGCGAGCACCCGGGTCGGCGGAGTCCTCGGCGTCCCTCTGATGGTCGCTCTGGCCCGGACCGTGTACAGCGACGCCCCGGGGCGGGATCCGTCGGAGCTGTTCGACGACGCGCGCTTCCCCACCGAGCGGCACCTCGAGGAACATCTGCTGGCGGCCTTCGTCCCCACGGTCTACCGGCACCGCGCTCACGAGCAGGCCGGCCCGGATCGTGAACGGCGGAACCGGGACCCTGACCGTGCCCTGCGCTGGCTCGGGTATCTCGCGTCCGGCCTGACTCACGACGGACATCTCCGGCAGGACCTCGCCTGGTGGCGGCTCGTCGAATGCGTTCGCCTGTCGACGCGCCTTCTGCATACCGCGATCATCGCCGCGCTCTGTGTGTTCACGGCCACCTGCGTCGTGGGAAGCGTCGGAACCTTCGGACGCGGCGCGGGATTCGACCCGGGGGCCAGGCTGCTGGTACAGGCCGCGTTGGCGGGCCTGCTCGCCGGTGTCGCCTTCGGCCTGGTGCACTGCGCACTGGCCCTGACCGGCCGGTCGGCGGCCCTCCCGGCCCGAGTGAGACTCGGCCTGTCCGCCACGGTCCGCCGGGGCGGACGCGCACCGGCTCGTGAAGTCCTCACCCGCGCCGGAGCCGGGCTGCTCGGCGGCGCGGTCCTGGGAATCGGCTACTCCGGGGCTGATCTCCTTGTCCGCGCCCTGGACGGTAATTTCCCGGACGCGGGGCTGCTCAGGATCGTGACCGGCAACATGCTCTTCTTCGGGCTGATCTTCGGCCTGACCTTTAGCTGCGCCTTCGGGCTCCTCACGCTCCTCGAAGCACCCATGAATACCGCCTCCGCGGTTGCGCCGGTCCAACTGCTCTCCGTCAACCGGGAAACCGCGATCCGGCAGTTCTTCGTACTCGCCCCGGCCATCACCCTCGGATGTACCTTCGGCGGATATCTCTCTCTCCACCTGGTCCAGCGGCTGGTGAGCTGGAATTTCATCTGGCCACCGCATGTCGCTCTGCAACTCGGGGCGATCGGTGGACTGGGCGGCTCGGCGGCAGCCGTGCTCGCTTTCACCGCGTGGGGGCAGTGGCTGACGCTGGCCCGCTTCTGGCTGCCGCTGACGAACAGACTGCCCTGGGACGTCGTCGCCTTCCTCGAAGACGCCTACGACCGAGGCGTGCTCCGCCATGCCGGCGCCGTCTACCAGTTCCGCCATGTTCGACTACAGCGACAACTCGCCGGGTCCTACGGCGACGCCCGCCGCGAACGGCCCACAACGGACGAGCCGTCCGAGGCAGCGGCGGCGGACCCCCGCGACCCGGACGGCGGACCACGGTGAAGAGCCGGAGGGTACGGGTACTCCTTCGTGGAGCCGTCGGCCATTCCGGTCAGGACCCCGGGCAGGCCTCCGGATCCAGGTCGGGACGGCCCGGCGGATCATCGCGGCCGATCAAGCGGGCCAGGTTGTCCCGGTACATGGCCTCCCACCCCTTCTGGTCCGCCAAGATGTCTCGCACCGCCGAGCACACCTCCTTCTTCAGACCCGACTGCCCGGAGAGCATCGCCACGCCGTACTTCTCGACACCGTCGATATTGGGCAGCTTTCGCACCTTGCCCTTGTTCTTCTCGATGTAGCCCGCGAGGATCGCGTCGTCCGAGGCGATCGCGTAGACGGACGACTTCTCGTCCAGCAGCATCTCCAGACAGCGCTGATAGGACGCGGGGGGCGACTGCATCATGGTGTAGCCGAGCTTCGGCAGATCCCCCCAGTACGTCGATTTACGGGCGGTACAGACCTCGACCCGCTGGCTGATCAGATCGCTGGCGTCCTTGATCACATACCTTTTCGACTTCATACGCACCAGGAAGGACCGGCCCGCCGTGTAGTACGGACCGACGAAGTCGATCTCCTCGTCCTCCCTCATGGTGTACGAGGCGACGACGAGATGGACCACCTTGTTCTTCAGCTCGCTGTCCCGGTTCTGGGTGTCGACCGGGACCAGCTCGACGTCGTCGCGGTCCGTGTAGCCCAGCTTCGCGGCGACCTTGTAGGCCATGTCGACGTCATAGCCCGCGTAGGTGTCCTTCTTGCCCTTGACCCGTTCACTCAGGCCCGGCTGGTCGTCCTTGATACCGATCCGCAGCCTGGGGTTCTTCGTCTTCCACGGCGGCGCCTGGGCGCTGTCGCCCCGGCTGCCGGAGCCGGCGACGCCGCTCTTCTTGTCCTTCTCGTCCGAGCCGGTGCCGTCCGCCACCAGCCAGCCGACGGTGGCCAGCAGGACCACGCTCAGAGTCGCCGCCACGATCACCTTCGCCTTCTTGCCGAAGGCGGGACGCCGGGGCTCGTCCACGACTTCACCCCGTACCGGCGGTGCCACGGGGTCGGGGCGTACCGGCGCCGGTTCCGGTTCGGACGCCGGTACCGATACCGGCTGGCGCGCCGTGGCCCCGTCCGGGGCCGGGCTCAGCGGGTCGTACAGCACCTCGTCCAGCATGAACTCGGCCGTGGCGGCGTCCAGGCGCTCGCGGGGGTCCGGGCGCAGCAGCCCCTGGATCACCGGTGCGAGGGGACCGGCGAACCGGATCACCGGGTCGGACGATGCCAGGATGTCCTGCTGGACCTCCCAGACCTCCCGGCCGCGGAAGGGGCGGCGGCCCTCGACCATCTCGTAGAGCGTGATGCCGAGCGCCCACAGGTCGGAGGCGGGGGTGGGTCCCGGGGTGCCGGGGGCGAAGAGTTCGGGTGCCAGGTAGGGGGCCGTACCGATGACGCTGCCGGAGCTGGTCAGCGGGGTTGCGCCCTCGAACGTCGCGATCCCGAAGTCCACCAGGATCACCAGCCCGTCGTCCCGGACCAGCACATTGCCCGGCTTCACGTCGCGGTGGACGACCGACGCCGCGTGCACCGCCCGCAGGCCGTGGAGGATCTGACGGGCGATATCGGCCGCCTTCGGCACGGAGAGCGTCTTCTGGTTCGTCAGCAGACCCGCGAGGGATTGCCCGTCGAGCAGCTTCATCACGATCCAGACCTGGTCGTCGGTCTCGACCTGGTCGTGGACCGTCACCACGTTGGGGTGCTCGATCCTGGCGATCGCCTCCGCCTCCCGGCGGGCCCGCTGCATCGCGGCGGCCTGGGTGTCGGCGGTCAAAGCGCTGCGGTCGAGCAGCCCCTTCACCGCGACGGACCGGTTGAGCCGCCGGTCGTGGGCCCGCCACACCTCGCCCATGCCGCCGCTGCCGACCGGCTCCAGCAGCTCGTAGCGGCCCTCGATCACCATATTCCGGCGACCGGACTCGGCCCTGTCTCTCCCTGGCATCTGCCCCCCTCACGACCCGAACCAGGCAACAGTAGATGGTTGGTTGGGCGGACGCAGTAAAAGGGGAGGAAGCCCGCCCGTGAGGACCCCCCGCGACCGCCCGGCACGCCGCCCGCCGCTCCCCCGCCGTTCCGGCCACCGGCGGTGCGGCGAGCACCGCACCCAGGGTCCTTGACCATTCAACATCTGACGTTGCGCCCCGGTTCACGCCTCGGACACGAGCGGCCTCGAAGCTCGGTCGCGCCGGGTCGTTCCGTGACCGGGCGCCGAATGCATGGTGATCACCGGAGGTCAATGATGGTCGAGCGTCGCGAACTGCTCGGAATGGCCGGCGCGGCCGTCGGAGCGGGAGTGCTGGGCACGGGCACGGCCGAGGCCGCCCCTCGGGACGGGCGGAAGCACGGCGGGCCCCGGCACCGGAAGCTCACGGTCATGCAGTTCAACATCTGGCTCGGCGGCAGCCGGGTGGCGGGCGGCCGGGCGGGGATCGCCGACACCATCGCCGCCGTCGAACCGGACGTGGTGATGCTCAGCGAGTCGAATCCCCGGCGGGTGGCCGATCTCCTGGCCGATCTCGCCGAACGGGGGCTGGCCTACTTCGACAACAGGAACCCCGTCGACCCGGCGGTGATCTCGCGGTATCCGATCATCGAGCACGCTTCGTTCCCGTACTGGTCGAAGGCGGTCGTCTCGGTCGACGGCACCGAGGTCGCGGCCTACTCCGGGCATCTGGAGTACCGCTATTACGTCAACTACCTGCCGCGCGGCTACGGCGGCGGCACCCCGTCGCCCCTGGAGACCTCCGAATACGGCTGGGGCGAGATCCCGGCGGGCCCGATCACCGATGTCGAGCTGATCGCACGGCTCAACGCGGCCTCGGGACGTACGAAGGTGACGCGGACGGTCCTCGCGGACGCGGCGAAGGAGCGGGCCAAGGGGCGGCTGACCCTGCTGGCCGGTGATTTCAACGAGCCCTCGCACCGGGACTGGAACCACCGGACCCGGAACCTGTTCGACCACAACGGCGCCGTCGTCCCGTGGTCGACCACGAGGGCGATCGAGGAGGCCGGGTTCCGTGACAGCTACCGCGTGATCAACCCGGACCCCGTCCGCAGGCCGGGCTTCACCTGGCCGAGCGACAACCCGGGCGCCGACGTCGGTCAGCTCACCTGGGCGCCGAAGGCCGACGAGCGGGACCGGATCGACTTCGTCTTCTACCATCCGGACCGGCGGATCAAGCTGCTCGACAGTGTGATCGTCGGCCCGGCCCGCACCATCGTGCGCAACGAGCGGGTGCGGGAGCCGGGCCGGGACAGGTTCTGGGAGCCCACCTGGACCTGGCCGACCGACCACAAGGCAGTCCTCAGCACTTTCCGGCTGACCACGCGCTGAGCGGACCGCTCTCCCTGCCGAGCGGTCCCGCCGGTCTTCGGGGAACCCCCGGCGCCTCGCGGACGAAGCGCCGGGGCCGTCGCAGAGGTGCGGGGTGGGCGTCAGCGCTTCCAGACGGTCGCGCGCCAGGTCGTCGCGTTACCGGCGCCGTCCGTGCCGACGGCGAATCCGGCGACCACCCCGGCGTCGTTGATCATGAACGCCGCGCCGTACCGGCCGAGGGGCGTCGGCGGCAGCCGGACGACGGTACCGTCCGGCTTCCACAGGAGCGCCGTGTCCAGTGCGGGGTTGCCGGCGGGCGGCCACGCGTACCCGACGGCCGTCCCGCGGTTGTTGATCCCCAGCACTTCCCCGGCCGCCTCCACCGGATTGTCGAGCACCGTCCGGGTGCCGTCCGCGTTCCAGCGGGCCGTGTCCCCGAACTGGTTGTCGTCCAGGGAAGCGCCTACGGCGGTGCCCGCACGGTTGACGCCGTAGCCGCGACCGCGACCGGCGTCGCGGACGGCGCCGTCGGGCGCCCACACCAGGACCCGGTCGTACGCCGTGCTCCCGGCCAGCCGCCCGTGCCCGAAGACCCACCCGTTCTCGGTTATCCGGTTCGTCCGGGCCCCGTCGAACCCGGCCGGGAGGGGCAGCGCGCTGACGGCTCCCGCCGCGTTCCAGCGCACGGGGTGCGCCGGGCCGCCGGCGCCTTCGCGCTTCTCGGTCCATCCGACGGCCGTACCCGCGTTGTTGACCGATACCGCCGTACCGCTGTCGTCGCCGGGCAGCACGGGCAGGTCGGTTCTGCCGCCGTCGGACCGCCAGCGCAGCGGATGGGTGCGGTTGTTCGCCCAGGCCGCGTCGCCGACCACGACCCCGGAGTTGTTGACGGCCGCCGCGTTGCCGCCGACGGCCCCGTCGGGCAGCGCCAGCCGGGTCGGGGTGGCACCCGGTGTCCAGCGGACCGGGTTGGTGTTGGGCGCGGTGTGGTACGACACCCCGGCCGCCCAGCCCCGGTCGCTGACCGATGTCGCACGGCTGAACTTGTCACCGGCCGGCGGCGCCAGGGGGGTGTAGCCGGGGCGGTCGGCGTTCCACCGGATACCGAGCGGCCCGTCGGAGCCCTCCACGTAGTACTCGCCGACGATGGTGCCGCTTCGGTTCAGCCCCTTGACGAAGCTGTGGAGCCCTCCCTGCGGAAGCGGGAGCAGCCGCGAGGCCGGCGACTGCTCCGCCGGCTCGGCCACCGCCACGGGCGCCGAACCCAGCAGGAGCAGGGCCGTTGCCGACGCGGCGGCCAGGGTCGCGGATCGGGACACATGCAAGCGGGTCATCGGAGACTCCTGATCTCTTCGATGGACATGGGGGGTGCGACTGCATGGGCGTTTCGTCTGTTCCAGGCCGGCGGGGATCCCGCGCGGCCGGTCAAGTTTCCGCCCCCGGAGCCCCGTTGGCAGCTCGAACCACAGAACGGCCGGATTCGTACACCCGTTCACTTCCCTCCGCTCTCCCGGAGCCCGCCGCGCCCACCCCTCCCCGGGAACGGGCACGCCCCCGGCGACCGTGCCCCAGCAGCCCTTCCGACCTCACGACCACCGTGGGACCGATACCGGGCCCACGCCCTCGCCCGTCGGTACGCGGCAGCAGGACGACGGCACCTTCCGGCCACTCGTCCCGGTCCCGAGCCCCGGCCCTGATACTGGTGCCCCTCGGACTGCCGGACGGACCGGCGGCCGTGCCGCACAAGGAGCACCTGTGACCTTCGTCCCCGAGATATGGAGACGTGAACTGGCCGGCGCCTTCGAGGTGCTGCTGGGCAAGCCACTCGATGAGTTCCCCGCCGAGGCCGAGTACGTCCTTTACCACTGGGACGACATGAGGTCGTCCGAGATGGTCGAGGAGTTCATCGACGGCGAGGTGGACTTGAGCGCCGTCGTACGCGGGGAACCGATCGACGGCGACCGCTACGACGACGGTGACGCCCCGTTCGGATGGACCACATGGTCCCTTGATCTCGGCCGGTCGGTCTGGCTCTTCGAGGAGAGCGCCTTCGGCGCCGACGGGCCGTTCGGCGAACCGCTCGGTACGGCACTGGCGGCGGCCTCGGCCCCGGCCGACGGGCCGGAACGGGAGTTGTCCGGCGCCGACTTCGCCCGTGCGCTGGCAGCGCACGGCGAGGACCTGGACGAGGTCGACGGCGATGAGCTGACCGGTCTGGGGCCGGTGGTACGGATCGCCACCGACGGCACGCTGTTCGACGCGATGCGTACCGCCACCTGGACCACGGGCGGCCCTGACGACCTCATCCCGTTCCTCCAGGACGCCTATGAGATCGAGGTGGAACCCGAGTGGGAGGAGAAACTGCGCCGGATCCCGGACCACCGGCTCCGCGACCACCTTCGGATGCTCTGCCTCTCCGCACAATCGGCCCGCTCCGACGGCGGTTACTACCTCGGCCCCCGGGAAAGCCCCGCCGGCTTCCGGTGGATGACCGCCCGGCCCGGCCACGAGGCGATCACCGGATGGGAGTTCGGCGAGGGGCAGGGGTTCTCGGCGATCGTGGCGATCACCTGAGGGACACCGGGCCGGCCCTCGGCCGCAGGCTCCTCGACGAACCCGGGGCGTACCCCGAATGGGCGTACTCCCCGGACTTTCGAGTGATGCGCCCGCTCCCCGCCCCTAGCCTGGCCGAACAGGGCGACAGGGCACGGGGAGGGCCGGGTGACTCGACCGAACGCGGGAGCCGTCGACCAGGCGGCGCTGTGGTCGGCCGCGCTCGCCGCGGTGATCAGCCTGTCGATGGGCGAAGGCCGCTACGACTGGCTGAGCTTCGCCCTGGGAGCGGCGCTCGCCCTCCAGATCGCCGCCTTCTACCGCCCCGCACCGCACGCCCCGGACAAATGGTGGGACCGCTGCTCGGCCGCGGGCAGTTTCGGCGCGGTGAGCGGCCTGGTCGCCGCGATACTCCTGGCCTGGCCGGTCCAAGCGGCGATCGGAACCCCGCGCCGGTGCCGCGCGGCCGGAGTCGACACCGACGACTGCGCCGGGGCGGTGGCGTACCCGTGGCTGGGCGTGGTGTGGCTGACGGCCGCGGTCGCCCTCTCCGGCTGGCACTGGTCGAAGATGGTCCTCCGGCCCGCACCGCGACAGACGTGAGCACACCGCCCTCGCTCCGGCCTCGCGGCCACGACGGCCTCCGCCGGGACTCGGAGGCCGTACGCCGTAGGCCCGCGCGGTCGAGGAAGCGGAGATACGTCTCGGTCCGGTCCGCCGACCGGACCCAGGTGTTCACGATCTCGGTCCGCGGTGACTCCAGCGCGTCCGGGTGCCGGGCGAGTTCGGCCGCACCGGCCGGGCCGAGGTATGCGGTCCCGTCGCCGCGGTGGAAGAACCAGCGGGCGCCCTCCCGGCCGGTGAACCCGGGGTGCGGCGGTCGACCGGCTCGAATACAAGCAGCGGGACGTCCTCCCCCAGGCAGACCCCGGCGGTCCGTGCCCCGCCGCGCCCACAGCCGTCCCCGGCCTGCCCGCTCCGGGGCGATCCGGACTTCCGGCAACCTGGCCGGGCCCCGGTGGCGGGATCCGGCCGTGGGCCGAGGCGGGGCGGACCGGTCAGAAGAGCACGCGGTAGGTGTTCCAGCCCCCGGTGCCGATCTTGACCTTGGGCTTGAACGGGGCCCTGGCGCTGCCGGTGCCCGAGTAGCGGTACAGGGCACCGGCCTTGTCACGGGCGATGATGTCGTTCTTCCCGTCGAGGTCGAGGTCGGCGACGCCCGCCAGGTAGGTGAAGGTGTTCCAGCCGCCGCCGATCTTGATACGGGCGTTGAACGGCTTCTTGTAGTCACCACTGCCGGGGTGGAGCCACAGAACGCCGGACTTGTCGGTGGTGACGATGTCGGCGCGGCCGTCGCCGGTCAGGTCGCCATAGCCGGAGATATGGCTGTAGATGTTCCAGCCGGTGCCGATGAGGGTGCGCCCGGTCAGCTTGCCGTCGCTGTGGCCGAGATAGAGCCAGAGCTTCCCGGAACCGTCGCGGGCGATCAGGTCGGCGCTCGCGGCGCCCCCCAGACTGCCCGGCGAGATCACCTTGTTGTAGATGTTCCAGCCGCCGCCGATGTAGACATAGGGCGCCTCGCTGGAGATGTAGAACAGTTCGCCGTAGACGGACCAGAGCCACGCGTCGTCGGCGTTCGCGTCGCCGTCGTTGTTCACCTGGGCGGCGTTCCGGTAGTAGTCCCAGTCCCGGTCCCAGAAGGCCCGCGGACCGTAGCCGCCACGGCCGTCGGGCCGGTACTCGTAGAGCGTGGCACCGGAGATCCCGTACAGGTACCGGTGCTCGACGGTCGGGGCACTCGCCGTGGAGGCGCTCCGCGCGGCCGGAGCCTGCGCGGCAGGGCGCGACTCGGCAAGCCTGGAGGCCGCCTCACGGGCCTTCGACGCGTTCCCCGGCGCGTCGGCCGCGACGGCGTCGGTGCCCGTCGCGACGAGGGCGGCCGCGACGGCCGCGACGGTGAATCGAGACAGCGCACCCGTGTGGCCGAGAGCAGTCGTTGCCATGAAATGCCGCTCCGAAAAGGTCGGGAGTGAACGTTCCCCCTTGGAAGGTTCACCGCGGCTGCCATCCTTGCCATGCACATTGCGGCGGTCAACTCGCTGGTGATTGTTGGCGGAAACAGCGGGCTGTCGGCTCAGCGCCGGGCAGCGGGGAACCAATCGGCCCTTCGGAATTCGGCGAATCCGGCGGTCGGCGGCAGCTCGGCAGTGGCCCCGGCGAACTCGCTCGACCGCTGGGACGGTCACCCGATTCGTATGATCTCGTGGTGAGGATCTGGACGGAGCACCCGGCCAAGGCGGACTTCGAAGCTGTCGTTCGGCGTTACTTCCACCTGCTCCGGGCCGGGAGGATCCCCGAGGCCGAACAGCTCATCGAGCACTACCCGGTCCGTCATGTGCTCAAGTCGCTGTACGACGAGTCCGCCGCGGCGGACTCCGACGGGGACGAGGCGACCGACAGCCCTGCCGCCGACGCGTGGGAGCGGGATCTGTCCTGGCTGGGCGAACTGAGTCCCGCGGACTTCCACTGGGGTCTCACCGACAGCAATGTCTACGTCGAGATCGTCTATCGCGGACGGATCATCGAGGTGGCACTGGGCTTCAGGGTCAAGTCCACCGACGCCGGATGGGTCGTCGCGGGACCGGCCACGTACTGGTAGGACACGCGAAGTCCGCATGGAGCCGGGAGATCGACCGGCCCGCAGCACGAGTACGAGAAGACCGAGGACGAGCTCGACGACCCCCGTGGTGCCCTGTCCGGACGCCGGGGCCGCGCGGGCTCCCGGGTCGTCGGGGTCCATGGACCCGGACGGCAGCCGTGGGTGCGGGTACCGCGGTCCCCTCGCGGCGATCCGGTTCCCGCCACCGCATTAATCTGGTTTCCGCCACGGCCCCGGTAGGAGACGGGCCCGGCGCAGGGAACCACGGGGGGATTCACTCGAATGACCGATCAGCAGGACAGCCACGCCCAGGCGGAGGCCGCGCGCGATCAGCTGCTCCGCGAGATGCGGCGGATCAGGGAGACCGCCCAGCTCAGCTTCGGGCGGCTCGCCCACCGTACGCACTACAGCCGGTCGTCGTGGGAACGCTTCCTCAACGGGAAGCAGTTGCCGACCCGGGTGGCCGTCGAACAGCTCGCCGCCGTCACGGGGGACGACCCGGAGCCGCTGCTCGCCCTGCTGAAGCGGGCGACCGACGCCCCCGCCGGTGACGCCCCGGCCGACGGGACTCCCGTCGACGCGCGCTCCCCCGGTGCGACCGCGGCGCCCGGGTCCGATCCGGCACCCTCCGGCGGTGCCGCCGCCGGAGAACCCACCGAGGCCGAACCGGGCCGGGCCGGGCGGGCGCGCTTCCCCGCGATCCCGCCGATGTGGCGGCGGCGGCTCACCGCGGTCGGCTATGTCGCGCTCGGCACGATCCTGGGTTCGGTCGCCACCGCCCTGCTCGTCTCCAACTCGATGAACGGGAACACGCTCTCCGACACCCCCGGCGGCCGGGACTCCGCGGCGAGCGGCTCACCCCGCATGGAGCTCAAGGAGAAGGTCATCCGGATCGGGTGCAGATCCGACACCTGCCTGCGCCACGACCCACAGGCGAAGGACTGCCAGTGGGACGCGACCACCACCCAGGCGACCTGGCTGCGGGGGATGCACATCCAACTCCGCTACAGCGCCGCCTGCCAGTCGGTCTGGGGGCGGATCGAGGGCGGCACGGTCGGCGACCGTGTGATCATCAAGGACGCCCGGGGCGAGGAGCTGGACGCGACGATCCGGTTCGAGAACGACACCTACACCCGGATGCTCGCCGTCTCCCCCGAGGCGCCGCTCGCCACGATGACGGTCTGCGGGGCCATCCCCCGGCAGCGGGAGATGGCGTGCGCCGAGACGAAGACGGTGAAGGCGACGGGAGCGGAGAGCACCGGCGCGAAGCCGCGGGGCGGGCCGGGCGCCGGAACCGCGCCCGCGACCGGGAGCAGCGGAGCGGGGAACAAGGGGGCGGAGTCCACGCGGGGGCCGGATCGGGCGGCACCCGTCCTGCCGTGAGGCGTGGCCGCGGGTCGGCCGGGCCCGGCGGCCACGGCGTGGAGCCATGGGCGGCGCGGTGACCGGGCGCGGAGCCCGCGTCCGTACGGCCGTCGGCTCCGGGACCCCGTCCGCTCCGGAACTGTCCCGCCGCTCCCGGGTCATCGGTGTCCCACCGTGCCCACGGGCCGTCACGGGACGTCCCTGGGACGCTTTATGACCGCTGTGAGCTGCGGTTTCCCCTAGGTTCAAGGGAGATCGGATCCCGCGGACCCCGCCGCGGTGATCGCCCGCAGCCGGTGCGCCGGAGCCATGGCCGACGTGCCCCGGCGACCTGACCGGCGCGCGGGAGGCCCCAGTGACAAGGAGCTGCACGGTGGACGACGCCCTGCCACCCACGACCCCGCCCCGGCACGGCAGCCGGGACTTCCGCGATGTGCTGACGGCACGCACGAGCCGCCGGAACATCGTGCTCGGGGCGACGATCGCCGCGGCACACCTCGCACTCGCCCCGGGCGCGGCGGTCGCGCGGCCCGCCGGGCGTCGGCTCAGCGCCTCGTTCCGCCCCGTACCCGTCAGTGCCGCCGACCGGATCGTCGTACCGGCCGGTCACCGCGCCGAGGTGCTCGCCCCCTGGGGGGCGCCGCTGCTCCCGGACGGTCCTCGGTGGCGGCCGGACGGCGGTGGTTCGGCCGCAGACCAGGCACGGCAGATCGGATCCCACCACAGCGGGCTGCGCTACCTGCCGCTGGCCGGGGGCGCGGACGGGGACCGGCGCGGGATGCTGGTGATCCACCACGAGTCGGTGGACCCCGTCCTGCTCCACCGCCGGGAGCCCGGGGGCGGCCGGGCGGTCACCGCCGCGCGGGTCGCCAAGGGGCTCGCGGCCCAGGGCGTCACCGCGATCGAGGTACGCCGGGGCCGCGACGGGACCTGGCATCCGGTCGGCTCGCCCCGTAACGCGCGGCTCACCGGAACCACTCCCGTGGTCTTCAGCGGCCCTCTCGCCACCGGGCACCCGGCGCTGGAGGGCACGGCGGAGCCCGTCGGCACCCTGGGCAACAGCGGTCACGGGGCGACGCCGTGGGGGACCCATCTCGTCTGTGAGGAGAACACCAGCGGCTGGTTCGGTACCGACGATCCGGGTTGGCGGCCCACCGCCACCCAGCGCCGGTACGGGCTCGGCGCACTCGACCACGGTCACGGCTGGCACCGGGCCGACCCCCGGTTCGACCTGGCCCGCTCGCCCCGCGAGCCGCACCGCTTCGGCTGGATCGTGGAGGTCGACCCGCTCGCGCTGAACGGTCCCACGCCGGTCAAGCGGACCGCGCTGGGGCGGTTCGGCCACTCCGCCGCCGCGGTCGGCGAGACCCGGGACGGGCGGGTCACCGTACACAGCGGGGACGACCAGGACGGCGGCTATCTCTACCGCTTCGTCGGCGACCGGCCCTGGCGGCGGGAGCGGGCCGGGGGCCGCAGCCCGCTCGACCACGGGGTGCTCCAGGTGGCCCGGTTCGACGAGGACGGCACCGGCCGCTGGCTGCCGCTGGTCCACGGCCGTGGCACGCTCACCGAGGCGCACGGCTGGGCGGACCAGGCCGATATCGTGCTGCGGGCCCGGGAGGCGGCGGACGCCCTCGGGGCCACCCGGATGGACCGGCCGCAGCAGATGGCCGTCGACCCGCGGACCGGTGAGGTGTTCGCCGCGCTGGCGAACAGCGCCGGTGGCTTCGGTGGCGCCGCCGGTTCCCGGGACGCCAATCCGTACGGGCACATCATCCGCCTGCGGGACGACCCGGACGGCGGGACCGGGCTGCGGTGGGACGTCTTCGTCCTCGGCGGCGACCCCGCGCACGACCCGTCGGTGCGGCTGGACGCGTCGAACGCGTTCGGCTCGCCCAAGGGCCTCCATCTCGACCCGGCCGGACTGCTCTGGATCGGCACCGGCGTCTCGCCGCACTCCCAGCACCTGGCGGCGCGCGGGCACGAGAACCTCGGGAACAACGCCCTGCTGGTCGCCGACCCGGCGACCGGGGTGATCCGGCGGTTCCTGACCGCGCCGCGCGGCGCGGAGGTGACCGGGGTGAGCGGCACCCCCGACGGGCGCGCCCTGTTCGTCAACATCCAGCACCCGGGCTCCGCCACGACGGCCTGGGGAGCACCCACGCCCGCCGACCCCCGAGCCGTCAGCGGCTGGCCCGACCACCGGCCGGACGGCCGGCCGCGATCGGCCACGATCGCGGTGCGCCGCGACGACGGAGGCGTGATCGGCGGCTGAGCCCCGCCCGATCCCTCCCGCCCAGGCATCCCCGGCAGACCTTCCCACGGAGAAAAACGCCCATGGTCCAGATCGTCAGACGCGAAGAGTGGGGCGCCGTCCCGCGCAAGACGCCCGAGACACGTTCCTTCACCCCCTGGCTCGGGGGATTCGCCGTCCACCACCTCGGAAAGGGACTGAAGCTCCAGAGCCGTCACGACGACTGCTACGGCCATGTCCGCGACATCCAGCGGCAGCAGATGGCCGAAGCGCTCCCGTGGCCCCTCCCCGGACACGGCAAGGAGGTGTACGACGACATCTCGTACAACTACCTCGTCTGCAACCACGGAATCGTCTTCGAGGGCCGGGGACCCACCCTGCGGTCCGCGGCCAACAGCACGACGCCGGGCGCCAACCAGAACAACTTCGCCATCTGCGGAATGATCGGGCTGGACGACACGGTCCACGGCGAGATGGTGGCCGCGATCCGGGAGCTGATCGCCTGGCTCCAGGCGCGCTTCGACGGCGGCCCCACGATCAAGGGGCATATGGACTTCACCAGTACCGAGTGCCCCGGGAAGCTCTACCCGTATGTGCAGCGGGGCGACTTCCACCAGATCGGTACGCCCGAGGAGACCCCGCCGCCGCCAAAGCCGAGCCGGCCGCTCTTCGCCTACACCCGTGCCCAGTGGGGTGCCCGTCCGCCCAAGGAGGTGACACGGGTTCCCATGTCCTCCCGGACGGGTTTCACCGTCCACTACTCGGCGGGCGCGGCCACCCAGACCGTCCGGCAGATCCAGAACTACCACATGGACTCCCGCGGCTGGTCGGACATCGGATACAACTTCCTGGTGGACCGGGACGGCCGGATCTTCGAGGGCCGTGGCTGGGACGTCGTCGGCGCGCACGCCACCGGCCACAACAGCGCGCATATCGGGGTCTGCTTCATCGGGGAGGACGGCGACGCCACCCCGCGGGCGCTCTCCGCGATCCGGGCGCTGTACGAGGCGGCCAACGCGGGGGCCGGCCGGACCCTGGACCGGACCTGGCACGGCGGGCTCTCGGGGCAGTCGACCCAGTGCCCCGGGGCCGGGCTGCGGGCCTGGGTCCAGGGCGGGATGACGGCGACGACCCTGCCGGTGCACGGGGGCACGGGATCGATCGGCGGCTCCGGCGGCGGTACGGGCAGCAGTGGCGGGATGACCTCGGTACGTTCCATCGCCGCACAGCAACAGGCCGTCAACGGCCTCGGCCACACCCCCGCCCTCGTCGTCGACGGCCTCTGGGGACCCGCCACCGCCGCCGGAGTCCGCTGGCTCCAGGCCCGGGTCGGCGTCGGCGCCGACGGCCTCTGGGGACCCGCCACCGAAGCCGCGTACGCGGGGAACGTCGGCGGCGGTACGGGCGGTGGCGGTGGGATGACCTCGGTACGCTCCATCGCCGCCCAGCAACAGGCCGTCAACGGCCTCGGCCACACCCCCGCCCTCGCGGTCGACGGCGCCTGGGGACCCGACACCGCCGCCGGAGTCCGCTGGCTCCAGACCCGGGTCGGCGTCGGCGCCGACGGCCTCTGGGGACCCGCCACCGAAGCCGCGTACGCCGGTGTCGTGGACAACGGCGCTGGGCTCACGGTCGACGGAGGCTTCGGCCCGGCGACCATCAGGGCGACCCAGCGGGTCATCGGGGTGACCGTGGACGGGGCGTGGGGCCCGAACTCGGTCCGCGGCCTCCAGCGCCATCTGAACGCCTGGAGCGGCGCCGGACTGGTCGTCGACGGGGCCGCTGGCCCCGGGACGTACCGGGCGCTCCAGACCCACCTCAACCGGATGACCGGTGCCGGGCTGACGGTGGACGGCGCGTGGGGCCCCGCCACGATCCGGGCTCTCCAGACGGCCCTGAACCGGGGCCAGTTCTAGGGAGTACCGCCACCGCGGTTCCGGCAGGCTCCGGGGCGCGCGGTGGACCGCCGGACGGCGCGGCCAGGGGACGGGGGTCTCGGGCCGCGCCTTCCGGTGCGGGGGCGCACTCCGGGTGGCGGGGCGGACCCGGGCCCCGGCGGCGGACCGCCGGTGTTCGAGCGGCCTCGCCGTCCAGCCCGCCGCTGGAAGGCACCGCCGGACCTCGTGGTCCCCGAAGGGTCCCCAGAACAACCAAAAGGCGGTACCGGATTCCTCCGATACCGCCTGCGACCTGCGAAAACGCTGGTCGGGACGACAGGATTTGAACCTGCGACCCCTTGACCCCCAGAAGTGCGAGTCACCTGGATTTGGAGAGCACCTTGGATTCTCGGGCCGGTCAGGCTCCCCGTCGGCCGCTCCTTGGCGATACGGGTTCAGCGGCGCAGGGAGATCTCCTGATCCAGGCGTGACAACTTTTCGGGGTTGCGCACGAAGTACAGCCCGGTGATCAGGCTGTCTTCGGTCCGAACCGTCACAACGCCCTCGACCCGGCCGCCGATCCGCATGATCAGTGCCGGGTGCCCATTGATCTGCGCCGACTGCACCGCTGTGGTGCCTGCGATCCTGCCCAGCCCCGCCGCCAGCAGGGCTGCGACCGAACCGGCGCCGACGACGGGCTCCAGCGCGGCCGGGACGACTCCGCCGCCATCGCTCAGGAATACGACGTCCGGCGCGAGTTGGTCCAGCAGGCCCCGCAGATCACCGGTTTCGACCGCGCGTCGGAACGCCAGCAGCGCGGCGCGGTTCTCGGCTCGGGAGACGGATACCCGCGGGCGCCGCGCGGCAACATGGTTGCGGGCCCGGTGTGCGATCTGCCGGACCGTGACCGGGGTCTTGTCGACGGTCTCGGCGATCTCGTCGTAGTCCAGGCCGAACACCTCCCGCAGCACGAACACCGCGCGCTCGGTGGGCGTCAGCGTCTCCATCACCAACAGCATCGCCATCGAGACACCCTCGGCCAGTTCGACGTCCTCGGCCACATCGGGCGCGGTCAGCAGTGGTTCGGGCAGCCAGGGGCCGACGTAGGTCTCCTTGCGCCGACGAAGCGAACGCAGCCGCATCAGCGCCTGCCGGGTGACGACTCGGATCAGATACGCGCGCGGATCGCGCACGACGCCTTGATCCACCCCCATCCACCGCATCCAGGTCTCCTGCAGGACGTCCTCGGCGTCAGCCGCCGAGCCGAGCATCTCGTAGGCGACGGTGAACAACAGGTTCCGGTGGGCCACGAAGGTCTCGGTGGGGTGATCAACGCGGTTGCCGTCCGCGATCGGTTCGGTCCTCTGCGTGGACCCGTCCCTGCGTTCACTCATCGCTGGCTCCCGCCCGTTCTGGATCTTCCTCGTGCCGCACACAAGATGCCGGCCACCCCGACTCCGTGACATTCGATTTCAGTGACATGGGTCACACAAGCGTCGGTGTCACGACTCCGGGGCCACCGGCATCTCCTGTTCGACCTCAGCCTGACGACGACGCACACGGAGCACACCATGACCGCTCGTTTGAACCTGCTCGACAACCCGGACGCACCCGCGGCCAAGGCCGCCGGCCACTTCGGCACCGCGAGTAGGACGATCCTCCAGAACTCGACTCTGCCTGCCGCGCTCCGGAAGCTGGTACTGCTGCGGACCAGCCAGATCAACGGCGACGGCTACGCCACCGATGTGTGGGCCAAGAACGCCGCGGCCGCCGGAGAGAGCGCCACCCGCATTCACCTGGTCGCCGCCTGGCACGAGTCCACGGTCTTCACGGACTCCGAACGCGCGGCGCTGGCGCTCACCGAGCAGGGCACCCGCATCGCCGACGCGGCCGGCGGCGTCGACGACGAGGCCTGGATCAACGCCGCCAAGCACTTCGACCGGGACCAGATGGCCGATCTGGTGATGCTCATCGCCCTGATGAACGCGACCAACCGCATGAGCGTCCTGGTCCGGCAGCGCGGCGGCGACTACGAGCCCGGCCGCCTCGGCTAGCCGGTGTCCACGATCCGCAATACGCCGCGTGAAGGATCCGCGCGGCGCCCAGACCCACGAGGCAAGGACGAACACTATGGAACCCCGATTCGATCTGCTGGCCAACGACCTCGGCGCCAAGATCGCCAAGCGGATCTACAACGTCGCCCTGGCGATCGTCGAATCGCCGCTGCCACAGGCCACCCAGAACCTGGTGATGCTGCGTGCCAGCCAGATCAACGGCTGCGGCTTCTGCGTCGACTACCACGCCAAGGACGCCACGGCCGCGGGCGAGACCGCGGTCCGCCTCAGCCTGGTGGCCGCCTGGCACGAGTCCACGGTCTTCACCGACTCCGAACGCGCGGCGCTGGCGCTCACCGAGCAGGGCACCCGCATCGCCGACGCCCACCAAGCGGTGTCGGATGAGACCTGGGCCGAGGTACGCGAACATTACAACGACGCCCAGATCTCCGCGCTGGTCTCACTGATCGCCATGATCAACGCCAACAACCGGCTCAACGTGATCGTGCGCAACCCCGGAGGCTCCTACCAGCCCGGCCAGTTCGCCGACATGGCCGACTGACCAGCAAGCCGACCACCGCCCGGCGCGGGATCACCCACCCCGGGCCGGCATGAAGTGCCCTTCCACACTGCAACCGCATGTGGCGTTCGTGGCCTCGGCGTCGGCCATGGCAGCGGCAAGCTCTCCCATGGCGCAAACAGGCTGACCGCCAGGCCACATGCGGTTGCGGTGTTAACGGCTGTCCCGTAATCCCCGGCGGGCGCCCGACGACCGCTACGGCACTCCCCCTGGGCCTGGCGGCCCGGGAAGCACCGCATCTGACGCCGTGCGCTGATCCACCGGGGATTACGGGACAGCCCTTACTGATCTTTTCGTAAGTTCGGTGGGTGTGGTGGGTGTGTGGGTGGGAGGCTGTCGGGGTGGCTTATCAACCTTCC
>NZ_JBEYIS010000081.1:0-25090 GCF_040635975.1 Streptomyces sp. NPDC006798 | reverse complement strand
ACGTTGCGGGCGGTGGTGGACTGGTCGTGGGACCTCCTCGACCAGGACGAACGCACGGTCCTTCGCCGGCTCTCCGTCTTCGCCGGCGGCTGCGATCCACTGGCCGCCGAGGCCGTCTGCGGCGCCGGGCCCGCCCCCGGAGGCCCCGGCCCTGACGACTCCGACCGGCCCGGTGGCCCGTACGGCTCCGACCGCTCCGGCGAGCCCCGCGACCCGTCCGGCTCCGACCGTCCCCACGGCTCGTACGGCTCCGGTGTCTCCGACGGCCTGGCACCGCCGGCCGCCGATCCGCTCACCGTCCTCGGTTCCCTGATCGACAAGTCCCTGGTGGTCGCCGAGCCCTGCGAACTCCCCGAAGGCACGGTGATGCGCTACCGGCTGCTCGAAACCGTCGCCGAGTACGCCGCCGAACGGCTCGCCGAGGCCGGGGAGACCGCCGCCGTCCACCGCCGCCACCTCGTCCACTACCGCGAACTGGCCCGGACCACCGACCCCCTGCTGCGCGGCCGGCACCAGCGCGCCGCCCTCACCGTCTTCGGCGCCGAGTACGAGAATCTGCGGACCGCCCTCCGCCGGGCCGTCGCCGCCCGGGACGAGCACGAGGCGCTCGTCCTGGTGCTGTCCCTGTCCTGGTACTGGCAGTTGAGGGACCTCAGGACGGAGAGCTACCACTGGAGCACCGCCGCCCGTGAGCTGGGCCCCGACCCCTTCGCCCCCGACACGGCCGCCGCGGAAGCCGTACCGGAACGGCTCACCGCCGCCCCGCCGCCGCTGCCGCCCGCACTGCTCGCCGAGGCCCGGCGGGCCAACGACGTCCTGCGGACCGTCAGCGTCCACCGCGACGCCGACATCTGGACCTCGCCCGAGCAGACGGCGAGGCTGCGCCGGATCACCGAGGTCTACCGTCCCGGGCTGCCCCAGCTCTGCCACTACCCGGCCAGCCTCTGGTTCTTCGGTGTTCTGCTGACCGGCGATCTGCCCCGGCTGCGGGTGGTCTTCGACAGCTATGTCCGGTCGTGCCGGGACTCCGGCGACGAGTGGGGCCTGGCCTTCGCCCTCCAGGCCCGGTCCGGCATCGTCGCCAACGAGTCCACCTGGCAGGGGGACGCGCTCGCCGACGCGGACGAGGCGCTGGAGATCTTCGGCCGGATCGGCGACGACTTCGGTACGGCCGAGGCGCTGTCGTCCCGGGCCGAGGCCCGGGAACGGCGCGGCGACGCCACCGGCGCGGCGGAGGACTTCCTGGCCGCCGTGGAGCAGGCCGAACACATCGGCGCCGACGGCCAGGTCGCCCTGCTGCGGGCCCGGTACGGCGCGGCGCTGACGGAGCTGGGCGGGCCCGAAGCCGTACGGGGCGAGGCCGTCCTCCGTGAGGTCGTGACGGCCCAGGGCGACCGGATCCACGAGGCGACGGCGGTCTCCCGGATCCTGCTCGGCCTCTGGCTGGGGCGCACCGGGCGGCGGGACGAGGCCCGTTCGATGCTGACCGGTGTGGTGGCGCTCTTCGGCGGCAGCATGCTGCTGGTCTTCGCGGGCATGGTCCAGGGGTACGTCGCCTGGCTCGACCATCTCGACGGCCGCCACCGGGCGGCGCTCGACGGCGCGGTCGGGGCGCTGCGGGCCGCCGAGCAGCCGCTCTGCGCGACGGTTGCCCCGCAGTTGCTCGCCACCCATGCCGTGACGGCGGCGGGCGCGCTGGCCGCCGCCCACCCGGAGCGGGTCGCCGAGTCCGTACGGCTGCTCGCGGCGGCCGACGCGGTCCGGGCGGCGCAGCCGCTGGCGGGCTGGGAGCGGGACGCCCGGCTGGCCGTGGAGGCGGAGTTGCGGGCCGTGTCGGGCGACGCCGCGTTCACGGCCGCCTACGAGAGCGGCGGCGGCCTCTCCGTGCAGGAGGCCGCCGCCGGGCTGTGACCACCGCCGTCCGATGGTGGCGGGGGCGCCGTGCGCTCAGCTCTTGGTACGGAACTTGGCGACGGCGAGCGGCGCGGTCACGGCGGTGAGCAGGACGCTCCAGCCGAGGGTCATCAGTACGGCCTCGGCCAACGGCCCGCCGTTGATCATGGCCCGGGCCGCGTCGGCCAGGTTCGACAGCGGGTTGTACTCGGTGAACGTCTCCAGCCAGCCGGGCATCGTCTCCGGCGGCGCGAAGATCGACGAGCCGAACTGGAGCGGCATCAGGACGATCATCGCCATGCCCTGGACGGCCTGCGGGGTCTGCATGGCGATCCCCAGCAGGATGAAGATCCACATCAGGGACGCGCCGAAGAGCACGGAGAGTCCCATGGCGGCCACGACCTCCAGGACGGACGTCTTGACCTCCATGCCGAGCAGAAAGCCCATTCCGAGCAGGATCAGCATCGCGATCAGCATCCGGCCGACCTCGACGACGATCTTCGCGATCAGGACCGAGGAGCGGGCGATCGGCATGGACCGGAAGCGGTCCATCACCCCTTTCTTGAAGTCGTCGTTGACGCCGGTACCGACGGCCATGGCGACGTTCATGCCCATCATGGCCATCAGTCCGGGGACGACGTAGTCGACGTAGTGGTCCTGATTGCCCTTGCCGGAGATGGCTCCGCCGAACACGTAGACGAAGAGCAGGATGAAGACGATCGGCATCAGCAGGACGTCGAACATCGACTGCGGATCGTTTCTGATCTGGAGGGCGTTCCGGCGGACCAGGGCGCCGATGTGCCGCAGATGTGCGCGGAGCGGGATCCGGCCCTCGTCCACGAGACGGGCGGCCCCGCCGGACGTCCGGCCCTTCGGCGTGGCCGGGTTCGCCTTCGCCTTCGCGGACGCCCGGCCGTCGCCGGTCTCGGGGGTCGTACGGGTACTGGTGGTCATGCCGCCGCCCTGTCTTCGTCGCGGTCGTGGTGGGGGTCCGTGGTCGCGGGCGCCCCGGTGATGGCGAGGAACACCTCGTCCAGGCTGGGGAGCTGGGTGCCGATGTCCGCGAGGTCGAAGCCGCGGTCGGCGAGTACCGCGATCACGGCGGTGAGCTGGGCGTCCGCCAGCAGCGGTACGTGCAGGGCGGTGCCGCCCGCGGCCACGGTGGAGCCGTTGATCCCGTCGAGTCCGGTTTCGGCGAGCGCCCGGGCCATCGGCGCGAGGTCCGCCGGGTTCACCGGGGTGATCTCCAGGGTCCGGCCGCCGACCTTGGCCTTCAACTGGTCCACTCCGCCTTGCGCGACGACCCGGCCGCGGTCTATCACGGTCAGTTCGTGGGCGAGTTGTTCGGCCTCTTCCATGTACTGGGTCGTCAGCAGCACGGTCGTCCCCTCGCCGACCATGGTCCGCACCTCTTCCCAGACCTCGTTGCGGGTCCGCGGGTCGAGGCCGGTGGTGGGTTCGTCGAGGTAGAGCACGGTGGGCCGGCCCACCATGGAGGCGGCGAGGTCGAGCCTGCGCCGCATACCGCCGGAGTACGTCGCGGTGGCCCGCCGCCCGGCGTCGGTGAGGGAGAACCGTTCCAGGAGTTCGTCGGCGCGCTGCCGCGCGGCGCGGCGGGGCAGATCGAGCAGCCGCCCGATCATGTAGAGGTTCTCCCAGCCGGGCAGCTTCTCGTCCACGGAGGCGTACTGGCCGGTGAGTCCGATCACCCGGCGCAGGGCCCGGGGCTGGCGCACCACGTCGTATCCGGCGACGGTGGCGGTCCCGGAGTCGGGGACCAGCAGGGTGGAGAGGCAGCGGACGAGGGTGGTCTTCCCGGCGCCGTTGGGGCCGAGCACCCCGAGTACTGTGCCTTCGCGGACGTCGAGGTCCACCCCGTCGAGGGCTTTGGTCGTGCCGTAGTGCTTGACCAGCCCCCGCACCTCGACGGTGATGCCCCCGGCGCCCGGGGTCTTGTCGATGAGCGTCATGCCGTCCACGATGACGGGCGCCGCCGACAGGCCACCGACAGCTCACCGACACGGCCCGACGGCCCGCCGACGGGGGAGGGTCGGCGGGCCGTCGTCCTTACCGTGATGGTTCGAGGGAACCGAGTACCCCGGAGGGGTCTCGGCCCCGGGGGGAGCGCGAGTCCGGACCGACCTCACCCGAGGCGTCTGGTTCTGCCCTCGCCCCGGGTGTCGGCGGGTGAGCCGGATGGGGCGTGCGGTGCTCTGGAGGTGCCGCGCGTCAGCCGTCCGGACCTGCCTCACCCCGGGCAATGGCGAGTGAGCCGAAGGGGCGCGCCGTGTTCTGGAAGGAGAACGCGCGCGGGCCGCGAGGTACGAGCGGCCGAGCACGATCGACTGAAGAACGGCTGAAGCGCCCCGGAGGCGAACCGAGCCCTAAAGAGAGTCAGTGAAAGGTGTGTTCTTCCTGAGGGAACGTTCCGCCTGATACGTCGTCCGCGAAGGCCTTCGCCGCGTCGCCGAGGGTTCGGCGGAGGTCGGCGTACTGCTTGGTGAATCGCGGTACCTTGCCGCTCGTCAGGCCCGCCATGTCGGTCCAGACGAGGACCTGCGCGTCGGTGCCGGGGCCCGCTCCGATGCCGATGGTCGGGATGTGGAGCGAGCGGGTGACTTCGGCGGCGAGTTCGGCGGGGACGAGTTCGAGTACGACGGCGAAGGCCCCGGCTTCCTGGGCGGCTTTGGCGTCGCGCAGCAGCCGGTGGGCGGCTTCGTCGCCCCGCCCCTGGACCCGGTATCCCATGGTGTTGACGGACTGGGGGGTGAGGCCGAGGTGGGACATGACGGGAATGCCGGCCTGGACGAGCAGTTCGGTCTGCGGCAGGGACCGTTCGCCGCCTTCCAGCTTGACGGCGCCGACTCCGGCTTCCTTGACCAGGCGGGTCGCGTGGCGCAGCGCCTGGACGGGGCCTTCCTGGTAGGAGCCGAAGGGCAGGTCGCCGACGACGAGGGCGCGGGTGGTGCCCCGGACGACGGCGGCGGAGAGCAGCGTCATCTCGTCCATGGTGACGGGCACGGTGGTGTCGTAGCCGAGATGGGTGTTGCCCATGGAGTCCCCGACGAGGATGACGGGGATGCCCGCTTCGTCGAAGACGGACGCGGTCATCGCGTCGTAGGCGGTGAGCATGGGCCACTTCTCGCCGCGTTCTTTGGCGGCGGCGATGTCGTGCACGGTGATGCGGCGCGTCCTGGTGCCGCCGTACAGCGTTGTGACGTTCTTGACGTCTTTGGTGGTACCGCTGTCGGCGGCGGCCTCGCGGGCAGCCTGAAGCGTCATGACCTACGGCTCCTTATGTCATCTCGTGGCGCCCTGACGGCGTCCCCGGATCACCCCCCATGGTGGCACTTCGTGCCGCGCTCTGGAAAGGGCGGGGCGGGCCGGGCCGTGCGGCGCGCCCGGCCGTCGGATCGGTGTCCGGTGCGGTGTTTCACAGGTCCGGTCCGGTGTTCCGTCCCCACCTGGGCGGATATGGGGGAACCGGTGGGCCCGCGCGGGGCGTCGTCCAGGGAGAAGGACCGCCCCGGGGCGGTGGACGAAGTACCGTCATCGCCTAGTGTCAGGGCCGAAGCCCGGTGCGTGACGGCGCGATGACGCGTGACGGCGCGAAACGCAGTGCAGTGAGGACGGCGGCGGATGGTTCAGGCGTACGAGACGGATACGGGGAGCGCTGGTCCGGAGGATCCGGGGCAACCGGTCGCCGGATCCGGGTCCCGGTTCCGGCGCCTGCGGACCATCGGCCCGTTCCGGCCGTGGCGGGGGGACGGTGACGGCGGCAAGGGCCCTTGGCGGCGCGGGATCGTGCTCGCCGGGTGTGCCGTCGTCGTGGCGCTGCTGACGGCGCTGCATGCCCAGATCCCCAATCGGATAGGGAATCTGGGTTCCCTGTCGGAGACGTTCCTGCCGTGGCTGGCGGTGCTCACCGTGCCGCCGCTGCTGGTCGCGGCGTTGTGGCGGCGGTCGGGGACGGCGCTGGTGGCGCTGTCGCTGCCGGTCGTGGTCTGGCTGAATCTCTTCGGCGGGCTGATCGCGGACAAGTCGTCGGGCGGTGGTGATCTGACGGTCGCCAGCCATAACGTCAACGCGGGGAATCCCGATCCGGAGGGCACGGCGCGTGAGGTGGCCGGGGCGGGGGCGGATGTCCTGGCGTTGCAGGAGTTGGCTCATGGGCAGGTCAGTGCCTATCGGAAGGCGCTCTCGGGGACGTACGAGTACCACTCGGTGCAGGGCACGGTCGGGTTGTGGAGCAAGTACCCGCTGAAGCAGGTCGCCCCGGTGGACATCCGGATGGGGTGGACCCGGGCGATGCGGGCCACGGTCGCCACCCCTCAAGGCGATGTCGCGGTCTATGTGGCTCATATGCCGTCCGTGCGGGTCAAGATGAACGCGGGTTTCACCGCCAATGAGCGGGACAAGAGCGCGGACGCGCTCGGTGAGGCGATCGCCATGGAGGAGACCGCCCATGTGGTGCTGCTGGGCGATCTCAACGGCACGATGAACGACCGGGCGCTCCAGGCGATCACCTCGCAGATGCGGTCCACGCAGGGCGCGGCGGGTGACGGTTTCGGTTTCAGCTGGCCCGCGTCGTTCCCGATGGCCAGGATCGATCAGATTCTGGTGAAGGGGGCGGAGCCGGTGGACTCCTGGACCTTGCCGCGTACGGACAGTGACCATCTGCCGATAGCGGCGAGTATCAAGCTGCGCTGACGGGCCCGGCCCGTATGCGTGAGGCCGTCCCGGAACCGTCCGGGGCGGCCTCTTCTCCACCCTCGGGTGAACAAAGTGTTCACATCACTTTGTTGGCAATGACATGTTGACAGGGTGGAGTGCGGCTGCGTACGGTCCGTTGCCATGGACGAATCCGCCGGTACGACCCCCGATGTCTTCAACCCCGCCGCGCCCGCCGCCGCCCGGGCGGCCCGGGAGTTCGCCGCCCTGGCGCGGATCGGCGAGCGCCATGCCTCGACCGAGGTACGCCGCCGCCGGCACGTCGGTCAGCCGATGGTCACCCCGCACGAGGCGGTGGCCCTGACGGTGGCCCTCGCGGCCGGTCCCGGACTGCTGGAGGAGGGGGAGCCGGAGATCGACCGGAACGATCTCGTCGCCGCCCTCACCCTGGTCGCCAGGGCGCGCGGCGATCTGGACGTGCTGGAGGAGTCGCTGCTGTCGATGGCCCACGGCCGGGGGCTCACCTGGCAGGAGATCGCCTTCGGGCTCGGGCTCGGCAGC
This sequence comes from Streptomyces sp. NPDC006798, assembly GCF_040635975.1. Classification (NCBI taxonomy): domain Bacteria; kingdom Bacillati; phylum Actinomycetota; class Actinomycetes; order Kitasatosporales; family Streptomycetaceae; genus Streptomyces; species Streptomyces sp. NPDC006798. Next base: position 17,965 of record NZ_JBEYIS010000081.1, on the reverse strand, counting down.
ACCCAGGCCGCCCGGCAGCGCCATGAACGGCTCCGGGCGCGGGTGGCGGGCCGGGACTGACCCCGGATCCGGCCCGCCCCGTGTACCGGCCGGGCGGTACGCCGACGCCCCCGCCGCTCCGGTGAGGGGAGCGTGCGGGGGCGTACGGGACGAGCTGTCAGGGCTGCCGGATGCCGACCGGTGGGATTCCGGCGGGCGTCCGGCGGCCTCGCGCGTCAGGCGTGTTCCCGCCACCGGTTGGTGATCGGCAGCCGCCGGTCCTTGCCGAACCCCTTCGCGGAGATCTTGGTGCCCGGCGGGTACTGCCGCCGCTTGTACTCGGCGGTGTCCACCAGCCGCAGTACCCGGGCGACCAGCTCCTCCTCGTACCCGGCGGCGACGATCTCGGCCCGGCCCCGGTCCCGGTCGACGTACAGCTCCAGGATTCCGTCGAGGACGTCGTAGTCGGGCAGCGAGTCGGTGTCGACCTGGTCCGGGCGCAGCTCGGCGCTGGGCGGCTTAATGATCGACGCCTCCGGGATCGGCGGGGTCTCACCGCGTTCGGCGGCGACCCGGTTCCGCCACCTGGCCAGCCGGAACACGGTCGACTTGTAGACGTCCTTGATGGGTCCGTACGCGCCGACGGAGTCGCCGTAGAGGGTGGAGTAGCCCACCGCCAGCTCGGACTTGTTGCCCGGCGCGAGGACGATATGGCCCTCCTGGTTGGAGACCGCCATCAGCAGCGTGCCGCGCAGCCGGGACTGGAGGTTCTCCTCGGCGAGCCCGGTGAGCCCGAGCGCCCCCATATAGGCGTCGAACATCGGCTCGATGGAGACGGTACGGAAGTGCAGCCCGGTCCGGCGGGCCAGCTCCGCCGCGTCGTCCTTGGAGTGGTCCGACGAGTACTTCGACGGCATCGAAATCCCGTGGACGTGCTCGGCGCCCAGCGCGTCACAGGCGATCGCGGCCACCAGCGCCGAGTCGATCCCGCCGGAGAGCCCGATCACCACCGAACGGAATCCGTTCTTCAGGGTGTAGGCGCGCAACCCGGTGACCAGCGCCGCGTACACCTCGGCGTCGTCGTCGAGGCGCTCGGCGCGGGACTCGGCGGCCGGCTCCGGCGCGTACGGCGCCACGGGCTCGGCCGAGACCGTGACATGGTCGATCCGCAGCCCGTCGTCGACCGTCCCGGCCGGTACCGGGCCCGCCGCCGCGAGCTCCAGATCCACGATCATCGTGGTCTCCTCGAACTGCGGCGCCCGGGCGATCACCTCGCCCGCCGCGTCCACGACGATGGAGTCGCCGTCGTAGACCAGCTCGTCCTGCCCGCCGATCATGGCGCAGTACGCGACCGGGCAGCCGGCCTCCTGGGCGCGCTTGCGCACCAGTTCGAGCCGGGTGTCGTCCTTGTCGCGCTCGTACGGCGACGCGTTGATCGAGACCAGCAGCCCCGCCCCGGCGGAACGGGCGGCGGGCACCCGGCCGCCGTCCTGCCAGAGGTCCTCGCAGATCGCCAGCGCCACATCGACGCCCCCGACCCGGATCACCGGCAGGGTGTCGCCGGGCACGAAGTAACGGAACTCGTCGAAGACGCCGTAGTTGGGGAGATGGTGCTTGGCGAAGGCGAGCACCACTTCGCCGCCGTGCAGTACGGCCGCCGCGTCCCGGGGCGCGCCCGCGGGCTGGCCGTACTTCGGCTGGGCCGTGTCGGAGCGGTCGAGATAGCCGACGATCACCGGTACGCCGCCCAGCCCCTCGTCCGCGAGCCGGGCCGCGAGGGCGCGCAGGGCGTCCCGGGAGGCGTTGACGAAGGACGACCGCAGGGCGAGGTCCTCGACGGGGTAGCCGGTGAGCGTCATCTCCGGGAAGGCCACGAGATGCGCGCCCCGCTCGGCCGCCTGCCGGGTCCGGCGCACGACCGCGTCGGCGTTGCCGCCGAGGTCGCCGACCGTGGAGTCGATCTGATTCAGGGCGAGACGTAGTTGAGGCACGGCCTCAGTCTAATCGTCTTTCTGACGCGATGTCCCGGCCGGGTGGTGTGGGCCGCCCCACGCGGGCGGGGCGCGGGGCTCGTACGGGGCCTGTGGCGACCCTTGCCGTACGGCCGGGTCGGACCGGGTCATGGGCGTTGCCCGGCCGCGCCGCGCGGTCCGGGGCGGCGCGGCTCCCGGCCCGTGGCGAGCCGCTGCCGGTACGGCTCCGAACCGGTGCCGGAGCCGTACGGGATGTCTCGCGCGGCTCCGGCCTGCCCGTGCGGCCCGAGCCGCCGCCGGCGGTGTTCCGCGCCGGTCCGGGAGGCGGGGATCCTCCGCCTCCCGGCCGGGCGGCCCGGCGGAGATCCTCGGGGCGCCGGGGGGACGCCGATTGCCGAAGGCATAGGGGGGCGGAGCCGCGCCACCAGCCACGGACGGCGTTCGACCGGTATGCGACATCGCGTGTCACGGGGGCGGTTCCGTTTGCCGGGCAGGGCCCGTCGCCGGTCCGCGGGTGGCTGCTCGCGCAGTTCCCCGCGCCCCCCCCAAAAAAGTCTCCACCCGGCCGCCCCCGCGGGAGGCGGGCAGGACCGCCCGCGCCCGGTCCGGGGGAGCCGCCGGGGGCGGGGCCCCCGGCGGTGTTCCGCGGCCCGTTACTTCCGGTAGCCCAGGACCGTCATCATGCCCGCCTCCGCGTGGTAGACGTTATGGCAGTGGATCATCCACAGGCCCGGGTTGTCCGCGTCGAAGTCCGCGGTCAGCGTGCCGTTGGGGAGGATGACCGCGGTGTCCTTCCGCGCCCCGCCCGGCGTGTTGGCCACGGCGAAGGTGTGGCCGTGCAGATGCAGCGGGTGCCACATCTCCGTCGGGTTGCGGAAGACCGGCCGGACCCGCTCGCCCGCGCGCACCTCGTGGCGCTGGTCGGCGGTGTACGGCTTCTTGTCGAACGCCCAGTCGTACATCTCCATCCCGCCGGTCAGCTCGATCCCGATCTCGCGGTCCGGCTTGCGGGCGGGCAGCGCCACCGACGCGTGGGCGCGCAGTTTGTCCCCGGTGAGCACCCGCCGGGTCAGCTCCGCGGGCCGTACGTTCGCCGCCGGGGCCGCCCCGCCGCCGGTCCGCAGCAGCGCCAGCGCCGTGGCGTTCTTGCCCTCGGCCAGTGCCACCAGGGGGAACACTCCGTCGCCCGCCGTCACCAGGACGTCGTACCGCTCGCCCATGCCCAGCAGCAGCGCGTCCGTCTCCCGCTGGACGACGGGGAAACCGTCCGAGTGGGTCACCGTCATCCGGTGTCCGCCGAGGGCGATCCGGAAGGCGGTGTCACCGCCCGCGTTGATGATCCGCAGCCGGATCCGGGTGCCCGGCTTCGCGGTGAAGGAGGTCGGCGCCTGCGGCGTCCGGCCGTTGATCAGATAGTGGGGGTACGCCACGTCTCCCGCGTCGCCGCCGAGCAGATCGCTCTTGGCGCCCATCATCATCCGCGAAGGGCCGTCGCCGGGGCCCGGCGACTTGGTGGCGGCCGTCTTCCGGCCGCCCATCCCGGTCATGCCGTGGCCCTCGTGGCCGCCGCCGCCCATGCCCTTGCTCAGTTCGGCGAGTACCGCGTCGGGTGTGGAGCCGTCGATCCCGTCGACCCAGTCGTCGAGGACGACCACCCACTCCTCGTCGTACTTCAGCGGCTCCTTCGGGTCCTCCACGATCAGCGGCGCGTACAGCCCCCGGTCCTGCTGGACGCCCGAGTGGGGGTGGAACCAGTACGTGCCGGGGTGCGGCACGGCGAACCGGTAGTCGAAGGTCGCGCCCGCCTTGACCGGTGCCTGGGTCAGCCCCGGCACGCCGTCCATGTCGTTGCGGAGGGCGAGCCCGTGCCAGTGCAGGGACGTCGTGTCGGGCAGGTTGTTGGCGAGGGTGAGGGCCAGGGTGTCGCCGGCGGTCACCCGGACCTCCTGGCCGGGCAGCCGGTCGCCGTACGCCCAGGTCCGCACGGACCGGCCGCCGATGTCCAGGGTCGTGGCGGTGGCCGTCAGCCGGACCTTCCGCTCGGGGCCCTTGCCCCGCTTGGCCTCGGCCGCCTTCACCTCGGGGCCGTCGGGCGCGACGAACCCGCCGGGCGCCCCGGCCGCCTTCGGCGCGCCGCCGCCCTGGCCGCCGCCGTTGTGCCCGGCGTGGCCGCCCTTGCCGCCGTCGCCGGAGCAGGCGGCCAGCGCCGCCGAACCGGCCACGGCGAGGGACGCGCCCAGCAGGGCGCGGCGATTGAGGAACTTGTTCGTACTCATGGGAGAGACACCTCGTGCTGTCGGTACTGAGATGGACCGGCCCTGGTCCGGGCCGTACGGATCCGTCACCCGGGCCGCCCTCTCCGGGCGGCCGCGGGTTTCTAGATCCGCAGCACCGACAGCTGTGCGAGACGTATCCGGGGTGGTGGCGACGGCGGCCCGGCCCGGGCCGCGACGGCGGTGACCCCGGCGCGCGGGGCGAGGCCCGCCGTACCGCGCCGCCGGAGCCAGACCCCGGCGACTACGAGCAGGGCGCAGCCGAAGACCCCGAGGACGGCGAGACAGACCGTGGTCGGGTCCATCGAGCCGGGCCCGGGTACGGCTCCCCGGACGACGGGCAGTACCACCGGGGGCCGCGCCTCGGCGGCTTCCGGGGTCCACGAGGCGGGGGAGGCGTGGGAGACGGCCGAGTCGTGGGAGGTGTTCGTGAGGGCCGGGGCGTGTGCGACCCCCGGTGACTGTGGCTGCGACTGCGACGTCGATGGTGACGGCGCCGCGTGCGCGGCGGCCGGAGTCGTACCCCCGCCGTGTCCCGGCGAGGGGTGGCCCACGGTGTGCATGGTGACCACGCCGAAGAGCAGCGCGAGGAAGAGCGTCAGCCGCCCCGCGTGCCTTCCATGACCCCTCACCATGATCCGCATGTTACCCCCACCGGGTATGCGGATGTACCCCCACCGGGTATTCGGCGCGATCGTGGGACCTCAATTCGGCCGACTGTGCGGGATCATGGACGGATGATCCCCGCACTCATAGCCGTCGGAGCCCTCGTCTACACCGCCTGGCTCCTCGAAGCCGTCCTGGCGACGGGGCTGGACCCGGTGGGGACGTACGTCAGTGAACTCGCGGCCGAGGACCAGCCGTTCGGTACGTTCTTCCGGAGTACCGACCTGGCCGCGGGTTCCCTGGTCCTCGCGGGCGCCGTCTGGGCCGTCGTCCGCGCGGTCCGCGGGCCGCGCGAACCCTGGACCCTGATCGGCTGGGCGGGTGTCGCCTTCTTCGGCGCCGCCACCGCCGTCGACTCCCGGCTGCCGCTGAGCTGCACCCCCACCGCCGACCCGGAGTGCGCCGCCCGGGAAGCCGCGGGCCTGGTGCCCGCCACCCATACCGCGCACGCCGTCAGCAGCTCGCTCGCCATGACCGGGGCCCTGATCGGCATCGTCGGACTCACCTACGCCGCCCGCCGCTACGGACGGCTGCCCGAGCTGGCCCGGTTCGGCCCGGCTCTCGTCGTCCTCGCACTGGCCGCGACCGGCTGGACCCTGGGCTCCATCGCCGCCTTCGACGCCGGGCACGGGACCTGGGGCCTGGGTATCGGACAGCGGCTCCAAGTCCTCTTCGTGGCCGTCTGGCTGGGGCTGCTGGCGCTTTCGCTCGCCCGGGAGACGGCCCGCCGCGCGCCCGAGGGCCGGCAGGACACGAACCCGGACGCGGACGCGGGCCGGGAAGCGGATCCGGGTACCGGGCGGCCGGAGACGGTGACGGGATGACGGGCGGGGTGACGGACGGGGCGATGTTCGTCCGGGTCGGAGGCGTACCGCACCATGTGGCCGTGGCGGGCGAAGGGCCCGTCGTCGTCCTCAGCGCCGGGCTCGGCCTCGGCTGGTTCGACTGGAACCCGGTCGTCCCGCTGCTCACCCCGTACCGCACCGTCGTCCGCTTCGACCGGCCCGGCCACGGGCTCAGCGCCCCGGCGGGCACCCCGCCCACCGCCGCCGGGGAGGCCCGGCGGATCACCGGACTCCTCGACGCCCTGGGCCTCGGGGACCGCCCGGCCACCGTCGTCGGCCACTCCGTCGCGGGCTTCCACGCCGAGGCGTACGCCCGGCTCCACCCCGGCCGGACCACCGGTGTCGTCCTGGTCGACTCCAGCGTCGAGGAACGGGCCGTCGCCCCGGCCGCGCCCGCCCTCCGGACCGCCGCGGCCCGCGCGGTCGGCGGGACCCTGGGCGCCCTCGGGATCCCGGCCGCGTTCGGGCCCCCGGTACGACGGCTCGCGGTCCGCCTCTCCCGTACCGGCGGCGGCGACCCGGCCCCCGCCGAACTGGTCCGCGCCGTCTACGGCACCACCCGCGTCCTGCGCGGCGCCCTGCTGGAGAACGCCCACTACACGGCCGTCGCCGCCGAACTCCTCGCCCTGCGCGAGCGCCGCCCGCTGCCGCCGGGCGCGCCGGTGACCGTACTCGCCGCGACCGCCGGGGGGCGGCGCTGGACCGCGCGGCAGCGGGACCTCGCCCTGGCCCTGGACGCCCGGTTCCGCGAGATCGGCCCGTCCGGGCATCTGATGATGCTGGACCGCCCGGACGCGATCGCCCGGGCGGTCCTGGAGCCGGGTCCGCCACCGCCCGACGGGGCCGCCCCGGCCGGTATCGGCGGGAACGGCCGGGGTCAGGACGACCGGGCGTAGACCCGCTCCACCCAGCCCGCGAGCTGGTCCTCCGGCAGATGCTGCGCCAGATCCGCCTCACTGATCATGCCGACCAGCCGCTTGTCCTCGATCACCGGCAGCCGCCGGATCTGGTGCTCCTCCATCTCGTGCAGTACGTCGTCCACGCCCGCGTCCGCCGCGATCCAGCGGGGCGTGCCCCGGGCCATCTCCCCGGCGGTCACCTTCGCCGGGTCGTGCCCGACCGCCACACAGCCGATGACGATGTCCCGGTCGGTCAGGATGCCGCAGAGCCGTTCGTCGGCGTCGGCGATCGGCAGCGCCCCGACGTCCAGCCGGGCCATCAGCTGGGCCGCCCGGTCGAGGGTCTCGTGGGCCGGGATCCACTGGGCCCCGGGGTGCATGATGTCCTTGGCTGTGGTCATGGTGTTCGCGTCTCCTCACGGTCGGCGTGCGACACCGTCCCCCGGGGTCGGCGGGCCGGTGCGCCGGTACGTTGTCCATGGTGGTTCCGCCGTTCGGGTGAGGCGACCGCGCTGAGCCGAACGGGTGACACCGGCGGCGCGAACCCGCGAACGGAGCCGGACGGGACCGGGGACGAGGGACCCCTGCGAGACCGGACGGCGAGGAGAGGGGGACCGGGTGCGATGCCCCGGCTGACCTTGCGTATCACCGGAGAGGAACTGCCCGGCACCGACCTGGGCGGCTTCCGCCACATCCATGTCGGGGCCCAGCGCCGCCGCGACCCCGACCAGCTGGTACGGGCCGAAGCGGGTACGACCGCCGTCTTCGAGATCCCCGTGGAGACCGTGACCGGCGCCGACGGCGCCACCGACTTCCGGGGACCGTACGTCCAGGGCCCGCGCGGCGCCCGGTTCGTCTATCTCACCTGGGGCGAACTGCCGCCGGACGGCACGTTCGCGATGTTCCGCCGGGCCAAGATCTTTCTGGCCGATCTGCCGGTGGAGGCGGCGGCCGGAGGTCTCGCCGAGACCCGGGTCGGGCTCACCGACGAGCAGGGAATGCCCCGGTGCGCGGGGCTCAGGCCCCCGCTGATCAGCTGGTCCCTGAGCTGACCCGGCGGGGATCGCCGCGAGGCGCCGGGGCCGTACGCCCGCCCAGGTGAGGAAGGCGTACGGCCCCGGAGCCCCGCCCGGCTCCAGGGCGCCCGGACGGAGCCGTGGCGGCGGCCCCGGAGCCGTAGCCGCGCGTACGGGGCCACGGCCCGGCGGACTACGAAGGCGGCCGGGCGCCCCGCTCCTTCAGCAGATCGGCCATCAGATCCAGCTCGGAACGCTGGCCCTGCACCATGCCCTCGGCGAGCTGCCGCTGCGCCCCGGGGGAGCAGAGGTCCACACACCCCTGGGCCATGTCGACGCCGCCCTTGTGGTGGGCGGTCATCAGCCGGAGGTACTCCACCTCGGCCGCCTTCCCCCTCAGGGCGCCCAGCTTCTCCAGCTGTTCGGGTGTGGCCATCCCCGGCATCCGGACGTCGCCCGTCTTCGCCGTGTGCCCGTCATGGGCGTCGCTGCCGGACATCCAGGCCATCGGCTCCCGCTCGGGCGCGACCGGGGTGAGCCCCCACTGGTCCAGCCAGCCGAGCATCATGCCCCGCTGGTTGGCCTGGGTGTTGATGATGTCGTAGGCCAGCCGCCGGATCTCCTCGTTCTCCGTCCGGTCGCGGACGATGAACGACATCTCCACCGCCTGCTGGTGGTGGACCGACATATCGCGGGCGAAACCGGCGTCCGCCGAGTCCGTCGCCGGGGCGGCGGCCCCGGACCCGGCCCCGGAGTCACCGTCGCCCGCCGATGCGACCGTGGCCGCCCCGGCGAAGATGAGCGCGGCGGCGACGGCCGTGGCCGCGATCCAGCGCGTCCCGTTCATCACGGTCACTTCCCGGTCACCCCGCCCGAGCAGGTGGCGCCCTTCTCCGGGGTCTGCTCACCGAGGACGTACTTGGCGAAGAACTTGTTCACCCGGGGGTCGTCCGCCGAGTCCACCGTGAGCTGCTTGCCCCAGGCCGTCAGCATGATCGGGCCCGCCTGGTCCTTGAAGGGGCTCATCAGGGAGTAGGCGGTCTTCCCGACCTTCTTCTCCAGCTTCTCCACATCGGCCTTGGCCGCCTTGTCGGTGTAGGTGACCCAGACCGCGCCGTGCTCCATCGAGTGGACGGCGTTCTCGTTGGGGATCGGCTCCTTGTAGACCTTGGCGTCGCAGTTCATCCAGTTGGTGTGGTGGTCACCGCCGACCGGGGGCTTGTCCGGGTAGCTGACGGCGCCCTTCACATGATTGGCGGAGAGCTTCTTGGCATCCCACACCTTCTCGCCCGTGATGGGCTCCTTGCGCTCCGCGACGGCCTGCTTCTCCTCCGTGTTCTCCTGGTTGATCACATAGACGCCGAAGCCGACGAGACCGGCGACGACCACACCGCTGATCCCGATCGTCAGGATCCGGTTGCGCCGCTCACGGGCCGCCTCCAGCTTCCGGGCCGCCTCTATTCGGGCTCTGCGGTCGTGGGCCGCGTTGTTCTTGGCGTAGCTGGGGGAGTTCTTGCGGGAAGCCATGGGGGTGCGTCCTTCGTCAAGGGGGGAATCCGCTGCCACATGAGGCTGCGAGCAACGGGAGGAAGAGACAAGAGGCCGGCCGGAACCATCGGACGCGAAGCGATCCGGGGTCCGGTTCCGGTCCGTTTCTTCCTAGATCCGCAGCACTTGGAGGACATGCAGGCCGGGCGCGCGCGGCCGGGCGTCGGTACGGGCCGGGCCGCCCGTGCCGGAGGGAGCCGCGACACCGGGCCGGAGCTCCCCGGCGAGCGGCGCGGTGTCCAGCGGCGGGGCGGTGAGCACCGCCGCGCCCGGGACGGGATGGAGCCCGCACGGGCCGCCGTCGTTCGGACAGACGAAGGAGGGCAGGCCGTCGGGGGGTGTGGAGCCGGTCACCGAGATGACCCCGAGCCCCCGGTCGCGCTCCGGGTGATGGCCGTCGGCGGCGATGCTCAGACAGAGCACGAGCGCGCCGATGAGCGTCGCGGCGGCACTCAGCAGTGCCACGGGACGCGTACAGCGGCTGAGGCGGCGGAGCCGGGGACCCCCCATAGCCGCTGATCGTAGCGACGGTCGCGGCCGGGCACCTCACACGGGGCGGAATTCGGTGCCCGGGAGCGCGCCGGGCCGCTCCGGCGGCGGTTCGCGGGCAGGTGCGCGGGGCGCGCGGAACGGCTCGTACGGCCCGGTGGGGGCGGTTTCGAGGACCGTGCGACCCGGCGGGCGCACCCGCCACAGGGGCCTCGGGGTCGTCGCCGACCGGACTCTGACACACAATGGGGCTCGGCCCGGGTACGCAACCTGCCGGAAACCCGTGGATGCGATGCTCCTCGTGGTGTTCAGGTGCTTCGGGCGCGCCCCGGGGAGCGCGCCGGGCTCGACCGGCAACGATTGGGTGGAAGAGGAAGCCGCAATGGACAAGCAGCAGGAATTTGTGCTCCGGACGCTGGAGGAGCGCGACATCCGCTTCGTGCGCCTGTGGTTCACCGATGTGCTGGGCTTCCTGAAGTCCGTCGCCGTCGCCCCCGCCGAACTCGAACAGGCGTTCGATGAGGGGATCGGTTTCGACGGCTCCGCCATCGAGGGATTCGCCCGGGTCTACGAATCCGACATGATCGCCAAGCCGGACCCCGGCACCTTCCAGATCCTGCCCTGGCGCGCAGAGGCCCCCGGCACGGCCCGGATGTTCTGCGACATCCTGATGCCGGACGGCTCGCCGTCCTTCGCGGACCCCCGCTATGTCCTCAAGCGCATGCTGGCGAAGGCGTCCGACCTCGGGTTCACCTTCTACACCCACCCCGAGATCGAGTTCTTCCTGCTGAAGGACAAGCCGGTCGACGGCAGCCGCCCCGTACCGGCCGACAACTCCGGCTACTTCGACCACACCCCGCAGAACGTCGGGATGGACTTCCGCCGCCAGGCGATCACCATGCTGGAGTCCATGGGCATCTCGGTCGAGTTCAGCCACCACGAGGGCGCCCCGGGCCAGCAGGAGATCGATCTGCGGTACGCCGACGCCCTCTCCACGGCCGACAACATCATGACGTTCCGGCTGGTGATGAAGCAGGTGGCGCTGGAGCAGGGGGTCCAGGCCACCTTCATGCCGAAACCGTTCAGCGAGTACCCCGGCTCCGGGATGCACACCCATCTCTCCCTCTTCGAGGGCGACCGCAACGCCTTCTACGAGTCCGGCGCCGAGTACCAGCTCTCCAAGATCGGCCGCTCGTTCATCGCCGGACTCCTCCGCCACGCCGCCGAGATCTCCGCCGTCACCAACCAGTGGGTCAACTCCTACAAGCGCATCTGGGGCGGCTCGGCCCGCAGCGCCGGAGCGGGCGGCGAGGCCCCCTCGTACATCTGCTGGGGCCACAACAACCGCTCGGCGCTGATCCGGGTCCCGATGTACAAGCCGGGCAAGACCGGCTCCTCCCGGGTGGAGATGCGCTCCATCGACTCCGGCGCCAACCCCTATCTGACCTACGCCGTCCTGCTCGCCGCCGGACTGCGCGGCATCGAACAGGGCTATGAGCTGCCGCCCGGCGCCGACGACGACGTCTGGGCGCTCTCCGACGCCGAACGCCGCGCGATGGGCATCGAACCGCTGCCGCAGAACCTCGGCGAGGCGATCTCCCTGATGGAGCGGAGCGAACTGGTCGCCGAGACGCTGGGCGAGCACGTCTTCGACTTCTTCCTCCGCAACAAGAAGCAGGAGTGGGAGGAGTACCGCTCCGAGGTCACCGCCTTCGAGCTGCGGAAGAACCTGCCGGTGCTGTAAGGCCCCGCCGCCCCGCTGTCTCCGGGCGCCCGGTCCCGTCCCCGACATGCGGAAAGCGCCGGGGGCGGTGACCCTGGAACTGCGGGGGCGCGCAGTGCGGCGAAAGGGTGACCCCATGTCCGTGTTGGACAAGCTCAAGCAGATGCTGAAGGGCCACGAGTCGAAGGCGGACACGGCGGTCGACAAGGCGGGCGACGCCTTCGACGCCAAGACCCAGGGGAAGTACAGCGGCCATGTCGACAAGGTCCAGGACCAGGTGAAGAAGCAGTACGGCGGCGGCACCGGCGGCGCGCCCGGTGGCGGTGCCGGGCCGGGCGGCCCGCCGCCGCAGGGCTGACGTACGCCGCCGAGACGGCACGCGGCCGGGACCCCGGTGAGTCCGGGGGTTCCGGCCGCGTCGTCGTACTCGGGGGTCGGGCCCTATCGCTCGGAGAGCGGCGTCGGTGCCTCCTGGACCGCCCAGCCGTTGCCGTCCGGGTCCGAGAAGAAGAGGAAGGAGTTCCACTCCCCGCCCTTCCCCCCGGTCCAGCCGTTCTCCCCGAGATGCGTCACCTCGGAGACCTCCACGCCCCCGGCCGCCAGCGCCTTCCGGGCGGCCTCGATATCCGTGACGCAGAGCTGGAGTCCGCGTACCGAACCCGGCTCCCCCTGTGCCTGGGCCGGATGGGGCGGGAAACCGCTGTTCATCGCGATCGAACAGCGCGAACCCGGCGGCGTCAGCTGGATCACCCGGATGCCCGGGGCGACCTCCTGGTCGAGATCGGCCCGGAAGCCGCAGCCCTCGACATAGAACCGCTTGGCTCGATCCAGGTCGGACACCGGCAGATTGACGACTTCCAGGGTGATGTCCACGGCGGGACTCCTTCGTGTTTGCGTCGGTAGGTTCGTTGCGGCCGGGGCGAGTGGTCAGCCGGTGGCGGGGAAGCGGAAGCGGGTCTGCGCGTACGGATCCTTGGCGAAGCCGAAGGCCGTACGGGGTGCCACCCGGAACACCAGGGCCGGACCGCCGTCCCCCACGAGGACGCCGTCACCCACCTCGAACGTCCAGTCCGGGCCGTACTTCGCGAGGTACGCGGCGGCCAGCGCGCCGAGCCGGTCCGGGTCCGTCAGCCGGACCGCCGTCCCCTCCACCACCAGATCGTGGCCCTCGGTCAGGGTGTTGTTCCCGGTGGTGAGGACCACCTCCGCGTTCTCCCGGAGATTGCGCGCCTTGCGCTCGTCGGCGCCCGTACAGAAGTGCAGGGCGCCGTCGAGCCAGACCGCGATCAGCGGGGTGACGTGCGGACGGCCGTCGGGCCGCACGGTCGACAGCCAGAAGAGCTCGGCCCCGGCGAGCATCCGTTCGGCCGCCGCCCAGTCGAGGGCGCGGGCGGCGGGATCGCTGTAGCCGGGGTCCAGCTCGGTACGCGGTACGGATGAATCGGTCATGACGCGCCTTTCCACTCGGAGTGTCCTGTCTGACGCCCGGGGCGTCGTGCTGTGGACCGAAACGGGTGCCGCGACTCATCGGCGAACGCGTCGGCGATGCAGCAAATCACTCATATGTTCGAATCCCGATGGGTTCAGTCTGGCACGAACGGACGCCGTCCGCCGGGAGTTCGGGATCATCCGATCGCGTGTCGTACGCCGTACGGGGTACATCCCGAACGGGCCCGTGACCATGGTGGTGCTCCGGCCGGAGAGCCGGCGGAGACCCGCCGGAGATCCGGATCGCGGCGACACCGGGTGAGCGGCCCGCGGGTCTTTGGCTAGGCTCGACGCCTGACCAACACCCTGGGACGGGAGCGGCGGGATGACGACGGTGCCGGTACCGGGACGCCGAAGCAGTACCTTCACCCGACTGCTGCGGTACGGATTCACCGACCCCGCCGCCGCCGGGCAACTGCTCGCCCTCCCCGCGCTCGCCCCCGTCGGCGCCGACGGCCTGCTGCTCGACGCGCTCGGCGCCACCGCCGACCCCGATCTCGCCCTCGCCGGACTCGCCCGGATCGTCGAGGCCCAGCCCGACGGCGACGACCGGGTACTCATCGACACCCTCACCACCGCCAAACCCCTGCGCGACCGGCTCCTCGGCGTCCTCGGCGCCTCCGAGGCCCTCGGCGACCACCTCGCCCGGCACCCCGGCGACTGGCGGGCCCTCGCCACCTACGAATCGGCCGACCTCAACCCCGGCGTACCCGAGTTCGAACACTGCCTGGCGGACGCCGCCGACCCCGTCGCCCTCCGCGTCGCCTACCGCCGCTGCCTCCTCTCCATCGCCGCCCGCGACGTCTGCGGCACCACCGACGTCGCCCAGACCGCCGCCGAACTCGCCGACCTCGCCGTCGCCACCCTGCGGGCCGCCCTCGCCATCGCCCGCACCGCCGCGCCCGAGGACGCGGGCCACTGCCGGCTCGCCGTCATCGCCCTCGGCAAATGCGGCGGCCGGGAACTCAACTACGTCTCCGACGTGGACGTCGTCTTCGTCGCCGAACCCGCCGGAGGCGCCGACGAGAACACCGGAATGCGCGCCGCCACCCGGCTCGCCTCCCACCTCATGCGGATCTGCTCCGAGACCACCGTCGAAGGCACCATCTGGCCCGTCGACGCCAACCTCCGCCCCGAAGGACGCAACGGGCCCCTCGTCCGCACCCTCTCCAGCCATCTCGCCTACTACCAGCGCTGGGCCAAGACCTGGGAATTCCAGGCCCTGCTCAAAGCCCGCGCCGTCGCCGGGGACCCCCTACTCGGCGAGGAGTACATCGAAGCCCTCTCCCCCTTGGTGTGGCAGGCCGCCGAACGCGAGAACTTCGTCCCCGACGTCCAGAAGATGCGCCGCCGCGTCGTCGACAACATCCCCGCCGCCGAGGTCGAACGCGAACTGAAACTCGGCCCCGGCGGGCTGCGGGACGTCGAATTCGCCGTCCAGCTCCTCCAGCTCGTCCACGGCCGCAGCGACCCCACCCTGCACAGCGGCAGCACCCTCGACGCCCTCCAGGCCCTCGCCGCCGGCGGCTACGTAGGACGCGTCGACGCCGCCCAGCTCGACGACGCGTACCGCTTCCTGCGCGCCATGGAACACCGGATCCAGCTCATCCGGCTCCGCCGCACCCACCTCGTCCCCGAAGACCTCGACGAACTGCGCCGACTCGGCCGCTCCCTCGGCTTCCGCGCCGACCCCGTCACCGAACTCAACCGCGAATGGCGACGACACGCCTCCGTCGTCCGCAGACTCCACGAGAAACTCTTCTACCGGCCCCTCCTCGACGCCGTCGCCCAACTCGCCCCGGGCGAGGCCCGCCTCAGCACCAAAGCCGCCGGACAGCGCCTCGAAGCCCTCGGCTACGCCGACCCGGCCGCCGCGCTCCGGCACATCGAAGCCCTGGCCTCCGGCGTCACCCGCAAAGCCGCCATCCAGCGCACCCTGCTCCCCGTCCTCCTCGGCTGGTTCGCCGACTCCGCCGACCCCGACGCCGGACTCCTCGGCTTCCGCAAAGTCTCCGACGCCCTCGGCAAAACCCCCTGGTACCTGCGGCTGCTCCGGGACGAGGGCGCCGCCGCCGAAAACCTCGCCCGCGTACTGTCCGCCGGACGGCTCGCCCCCGACCTGCTGCTCCGCGCCCCCGAAGCGGTCGCCATCCTCGGCGACCCCGGCGGGCTCACCCCCCGGACCCGGGCCCACCTCGAACCCGAGATCCTCGCCGCCGTCGGCCGCGCCGACACCGCGGAGGCGGCGGTCGCGGCGGCCCGCGGCGTCCGGCGCCGCGAACTGTTCCGTACCGCCGCCGCCGATCTGATCGCCTCCTACGGCACCGAGGACAACCCGGCCGAAGCCGACACCGGCGCCCTCGTCGACCAGATCGGCGGCGCCCTCACCGACCTCACCGCCGCCACCCTCGCGGGCGCGCTCCGGGCCGCCGTACGGGCCCGCTGGGGCGATGAACTCCCCACCCGCTTCGCCGTCATCGGCATGGGCCGCTTCGGCGGCCACGAACTCTCCTACGGCTCCGACGCCGACGTCCTCTTCGTCCACGAACCCCGCGAAGGCGTCGGCGACCAGGAAGCCGCCCGCGCCGCCGGCCTCGTCGTCGAGGAGATGCGCCGACTCCTCCAGCTCCCCACCGCCGACCCGCCGCTCCTCATCGACGCCGACCTCCGCCCCGAAGGCAAGAGCGGCCCCCTCGTCCGCTCCCTCGCCTCCTACGAGGCGTACTACCGCCGCTGGTCCCTCGTCTGGGAGAGCCAGGCCCTCCTGCGCGCCGAACCCATGGCGGGCGACCCCGCCCTCGGCGCCCGGTTCATGGCCCTCGCCGACCCCCTCCGCTACCCCGCCGAAGGCCTCGGCGACGACGCCGTACGCGAGATCCGCCGCCTCAAGGCCCGGATGGAATCCGAACGCCTCCCGCGCGGCGCCGACCCCACCCTCCACACCAAACTCGGCCGGGGCGGCCTCAGCGACGTCGAATGGACCGTCCAGCTCCTCCAGATGCGCCACGGCTGGTCCGAACCCGGCCTCCGCACCACCCGCACCCGCGAAGCCCTCGCCGCCGCGCACGCCGCGGACCTCATCGCCGCCGAGGACGCCCAGATCCTCGACGAGGCATGGGTCCTCGCGACCCGGGTCCGCAACGCGGTGATGCTGGTCCGAGGCCGCCCCTCCGACACCTTCCCCTCGGACACCCGCGAACTCTCCGCCGTCGCCCGCTACCTGGGCTTCGCCCCCGGCCACGCGGGCGACATGCTGGACACGTACCGCAGGGTGACACGCCGGGCGCGGGGCGTGGTGGAGGCGCTCTTCTACGACACGTGATCGCCTCCCGCGGGGGCGCCTCCCGCTGTGGGGTCCCTGCTCCCCGGGCCGCGCCCGGCGACCTGATGTCGTCGGCGGTCCGCGGCCCGTCGGTGGCTGTTCGCGCAGTTCCGCCCCTATGCCTTCGGCGATGGACCCCCAGCGCCACCTAGTGCTCTCCCCGGCACCGCCCCTGAGGGGGATCCCGTCTCTCTGCGAGGGCGGCGAGGAGGGCAACCAGGGGCGCGGGAAACTGCGCGACCGGCCAGCCACGGTCCGCAGGCCGCGAACAAGAACCAGTGGCTGGGCGCGGCGCGGGGCTATGGCTGGCCGGGGCGGCCGGGGAGGTGTGTGAGGGACTCCGTATAGGACTCCAGGCGCGTCGCCGCCGCGGGGTTCAGGGACTTGAGGGTCAGCGGGACCGGCTTGTGGCGGTCGAGGGCGGTGAGCGGGGCGTCCGGGGGGTGGCCGATCCATCGGACGACGGGAGCCACCGCTTCGGACACCTCGCGGGCGAAGAACCGCCCGAGGAGCTTGATCGACGCCCGGACCAGCGGCGTCGGATGGTTGTCGGCGCCGCTGCGGGTGAAGCCGGGGTGGTAGAGGACATAGCGCGCCCGGCTGTCGGAGTGCGCGGCGAAGGCGACGCCCAGCAGGTCATTGGCGCGGCCCGCCTGGAGCTGGGCGCGGATCTGGCCGTAGTCGTGGGTCAGTTGGGGGTCGGCCCAGTGGATCCGGCCCGCCGTGTTGCCGACTCCGGCGATGTTGACGATCACCGGGGCGGGTGCGGCGTCGAGCAGGGGGGTCAGCAGGCGGCCGAGGAGGTAGCGGCTCAGGTAGTAGAGGGCGAAGGTGGATTCCAGGCCTTCGGCGGTCTCCCGGCGTTTCGGGTGGACCCGGTTCGCGAAGAGGGCCAGCGCGTCGAGGGATTCGTACCGCTCGTGGATCGCGGCGGCGACCCGTTCGTTCTCGGCGATCGACGAGAGGTCCGCCCGCAGGAAGCTCAGCCGCGGGTGCGCGGTTTCGGCGAGCAGGGCGCGGCCCTTCGCCTCGTCGCTGCCGATCACGGTGACACGGTCGCCCGCGGCGAGCCTGGCCAGGGCCGTCGCGCGGCCCATGCCGTCGGTGCCACCGCTGATGAGCACGGTCTTCGGCGGTTGGTCGGGCACGGGTTCCTCCATAGGCTCGGTACGGACCGCTCCATCGTGAGCCGCCCCGTCACAGGCCGAAAGAAGGCACTTCGATGTCCGGTACGAACACTGGTGTTCCTTCGGTGCTCGCCCATGAACTGCCCCGTCCGGTGCCCGCGGACGAGCTGGCCGCGTGCCCGGTCGGGGACGTCTTCCGGCGGGTGGGCGACAAATGGAGCATGCTGCTGGTGATCATGCTCGGCGGGCGTCCCTACCGGTACAACGAACTGCACCGGTCCGTGGAGGGCATCAGCCAGCGCATGCTGACCCGCACCCTGCGGGCTCTGGAGGCCGACGGGCTGGTCCGGCGCGATGTGCGGCCGACCGTGCCGCCCGGGGTGGAGTACAGCCTCACGCCGCTGGGCCGTACGCTCCTGGAGCCGCTGTCGGCGCTCGCCGACTGGGCGGTTCGCCACGAGGCGGAGATCAACGAGGCCCGGGAGCGGTACACGCCCTAGGGCGTGTCCGGAAAGTCCCGCTTGGCCCGCGACGCCCGGCACGCACAATCGCTGTGTTGTCGGGATTCCCAAGTACGTCCAGTACGAGGGAAACCCTCCGCCTTGCGATTGCACGCA
>NZ_JBEYIS010000080.1:0-26542 GCF_040635975.1 Streptomyces sp. NPDC006798 | reverse complement strand
CCGGTACGAGGAACGCACCAGCGGGCCCGACATCACACCGGAGTAGCCGATCTGCTCGGCCTCCTCCTTCAGCTCCACGAACTCGTGCGGCTTCACCCACCGCTCCACCGGGTGGTGGCGCACCGAGGGACGCAGATACTGCGTGATCGTGATCAGCTCGCAACCCGCGTCGTGCATCTGCCGCAGGGCGTCGGAGACCTCCGCCCGCTCCTCGCCCAGGCCGAGGATCAGATTCGACTTGGTGACCAGACCCGCCTCACGGGCCCGGGTCAGCACCTCCAGGGACCGGTCGTAACGGAAACCGGGGCGGATCCGCTTGAAGACCCTCGGCACGGTCTCGACATTGTGCGCGAACACCTCGGGCCGCGAGGCGAAGACCTCGGCCAGCAGCTCCGGCACGGCGTTGAAGTCCGGCGCCAGCAGCTCCACCTTCGTCCGGCCGTCCGCGCGCTCCGCGGTCTGCCGGTGGATCTCCCGGACCGTCTCCGCGTACAGCCAGGCGCCGCCGTCGGGCAGGTCGTCCCGGGCGACACCGGTGATCGTGGCGTAGTTCAGGTCCATCGTGACCACGGACTCGCCGACCCGCCTGGGCTCGTCCCGGTCCAGCGCCTCCGGCTTGCCGGTGTCGATCTGGCAGAAGTCGCAGCGCCTGGTGCACTGGTCGCCACCGATGAGGAACGTCGCCTCCCGGTCCTCCCAGCACTCGAAGATATTGGGACAGCCCGCCTCCTGGCACACCGTATGCAGATCCTCGCGCTTCACGAGGTTCTGCATCTTGGTGTACTCGGGGCCCATCTTCGCCCGGGTCTTGATCCACTCGGGCTTGCGCTCGATGGGGGTCTGGCTGTTCCTGACCTCCAGGCGCAGCATCTTGCGTCCGTCGGGTGCGACAGCGGACACGTGGCGCCCCTTTCTGCTATCGCGGCATTCGATTCTGCGGCGCACACCAGGGTACGCCCGTGTTTCCTACGGCCCTCAGTCGAGCCAACCCCGTCACGCGGAGGTGAATTCCCCCGAACGGCCCGTGACCCCCGGCGCGCCCGGGGTCCGGCCCTCCCGGGCTCCGCTCAGGGCGCCGCCCCCACCGCCCGCGGCGCCGGTGCCGCCTGCTCCAGCACCAGCCGCAGCTGCCGCTCCACCACCGGCAGCACCTCGGCGATCGTGATCTCCCGGCCCAGCTCGTTCGCGAGCGACGCGACCCCGGCGTCCCGGATCCCGCACGGCACGATCCGGTCGAACCAGGTGTTGTCCGGATTCACATTGAGGGCGAAACCGTGCATCGAGACGCCCTTCGCGATCCGGATCCCGATCGCCGCCAGCTTGCGGTCCTCCCGCCGCTGGCCCGCGTTGGAGGGGGCGTACTCCGGCCCGTTCAGCCGGGGGTCGAACTCCGGGTCCTGGATCCTGGGGTCGAAGTCGAGATCGAGCCCGCCGAGCGACGGCCGGGACTCCACCGGGTCGCCCAGCACCCACACCCCGCTGCGGCCCTCGACCCGGCTGGTCGCCAGCCCGAACTCGGCGCACGCGCCGATCAGGGCCTCTTCCAGCCTGCGGACGTGCGCCACCACGTCCACCGGACGCGGCAGCTTCAGGATCGGATACCCCACCAGCTGCCCCGGACCGTGCCAGGTGATCTTGCCGCCCCGGTCTACGTCGACGACGGGCGTGCCGTCCAGCGGCCGCTCGCTCTCCTCGGTCCTGCGCCCGGCCGTGTAGACCGGCGGATGCTCCAGCAGCAGACAGGTGTCGGGGACCTCGTCGGCGAACCGCGCCGCGTGCGTCTCCCGCTGCCTCTGCCATGCCTCCCGGTACTCCACGGCGTCCTCGCCGAAGCCCAGCCGGACGAACCGCAGCTCACCCACGGCACTGCCTCCTTACGAACCCTCACGTCGCGCCGTCGCGCCCGCCGCGCCCCCGCCAGGGTACGGCCGGGGCGCCCGGCACCGGCCGGATGTCCTCCGGTCAGCGCACCCCCCATCCTCACACGTTCGGATGAAGCTCGGACGAAGCCGGTGGGCCGCTCCTGAGGGGCGGCTAAATTCGCGCCGTTCCATGAGGGCTGCGACCGGCCCGGAAGGCAGGAGACCAGACGGCTGATGACGGAACGACCCCCGCAGCGCACCCCCAACCGCCAGCTCGCCGCACTCATCGCCGAAGCCGGGTTCTCCAATGCGGGCCTCGCCCGCAGGGTGGACCAGCTCGGCCTGGAGCACGGTCTCGACCTGCGCTACGACAAGACGTCCGTGACCCGCTGGCTCCGCGGCCAGCAGCCCCGCGGCACCACGCCCGCACTCATCGCCGAGGTCTTCACCCGGCGCCTCGGCAGACGGCTCTCCGCACAGGACCTCGGACTCGACGCCTGTGCGCCCGTCTACGCCGGTCTCGAGTTCGCCGCCACCCCGGAGGAGGCCGTCGAGATCGTCGGCGGGCTCTGGCGGAAGGACTCCGGCAGCCATGCCGAACTCCGCAAGATCGCCTTCACCCCGGCCGGGCTCGTGGTGCCCAGCCGGGACTGGCTGATCGGCCGCGCCGACGAACGCGTCGCCCGCGGCGACCCCTCCGAGTCCCGGCCCGCCGCCCCCGGACCGGGCGGGCCGCTGCTCGGCGGGCCCCGGGTCCCCGTCCAGGGCGGCGCCGGTGTCCCCCGCCAGCGCTCCGCCGACCGCTCCGCCGAACGGGGACCGGGCCAGCGGGTCTCCGGCGGGGACATCGCCGCCCTCCGCTCGGTCGGCGAACTCTTCCGCACCATCGACAACGCCTACGGCGGCGGCCACGCCCGCCAGGCCCTCGTCCGCTATCTGGAGCACGAGGCCGAGCCGATGCTCCGCGGTACGTACGGGGAGGCCACCGGGCGGCGGCTGTTCGGCGCGGTCGCCGACCTGACCCGGCTGGCCGGCTGGACCTCGTACGACATCGCGGCCCACGGCCTCGCCCAGCGCTACTTCGTCCAGGCGCTGCGGCTGGCCCAGGCCGCCGGGGACCGGGCCTACGGCTCGTACGTCCTGGTCACCATGAGCCGCCAGGCGGTCTATCTGGGCCACGGCCGGGAAGCCGTCCAGCTCACCCGGGTCGCCCAGCAGGGCGTTGGCCCCACCGCGCCCGCCGCCGTACAGGGCCTGCTGCACGCCGTCGAGGCCCGCGGCCACGGAGTCCTCGGCGACGCCCGCGCCTGTACGGCGTCCCTGGTCCGGGCCGAACGGGCGCTGGACTCCGCCCGGCCCGGGGACGAGGTGCCGCCCTGGGCGCGATTCTTCGACGAGGCACAGCTCGCCGACGAGTTCGCGCACTGCTACCGCGACCTCCAGCAGTACCGCCCGGCGATCCAGTACGCCGAACGGTCCCTCCAGCTCAGGCCGCACCAGCTGGCCCGCAGCAGGCTCTTCTGCCGGGTCGTCCTCGCCACCGCCCGGCTGGGCCTGGGCGAACTGGACCAGGCGTGCGCGCTGGGCGCCGAGGCCGCCCTCCAGGCGTCCGAGATGCGTTCCGTACGCGCCCTGGAGTACGTCCGCGACTTCGAACGGCGCCTCGACCCGTACCGGGAGGCGGCGGCCGTCCGGGGCTACCGGGAGCGGGTCGCCGCGATGGGGTAGGCGGGAGCCGGAAGCCGTGCGCCCGCGCCCCGGGTGGTTCGCCACCGGGGCGCGGGGAGCCGTGAGCCGTACGCGGCCGGCGCCGGGGCGCGAGGAGGCGTACGCGATCGGCGCCGGGCCCACCGGGCCGGCGGCACCCGGCCGGCGGCCCTACGCCGCCAGCGGCAGATCCGGGTCGTCGGCGTCGGGCAGTCCGAAGTCCCGCAGAACCGCGCCGGCGGCCCGGCGGCCCGACCGCAGGGCGCCCTGGACCGTACTCGTGTCCCGGTGGTCCCCGCAGACGTACAGCCCCGACAGCACCCGCACCCGGCGGCGCGGATCGTGCGGGGCGGGCATCGCGGGCGCCGCGTCCGGTGTGTGGTGCACCGCCAGCAGCTCCCAGTCGTCCGTCGGTACGCCGTAGACCCGGGCCAGCTGCGCCCGTACGGCACCGTCAAGACCCGGCGGGGGAGTACCGAGCACCGTCGAGGTGATCAGGGCCCGCCCGGCCGGGGCCCGGTCCGGGTCGACGGCGCTCATCACGGCGGTGTGCGCCACCGGGCCCGACCGGTCCGCGTCGAGTACCAGCGCCGCGCCCGTCGGGGGCGCCACCGGCGCGGTGTGGTGCACCACCGTCACCGGATGGAACTCCGGCACCCGCAGCCCCGGCAGCAGCTCGGCCGCCTCCCGGGCGCCCGTCGCCAGTACCAGCGCGCGGCACGACAGCTCCCCGTACTGCTCCGTACAGACCCGGTTGATCGACGCGTCCTTGACCCGGACCCCCGGCAGAATCGTCCCCGGCGGCAGCGCCGCGGCCAGCAGCTCCGGCACCGCCGAAGCCCCGCCGCCCGGCACACAGACCCGGCCCCGGGCGAAACCGCGGAGCGCGAGATCGGCCGAGCGGCTCGACGTCGTCAGCTCCGGATCGCACAGCAGCGCCGACAGCAGCGGCCGCAGAAAGCCTTCCACGGTCCGCGCGGGCAGACCGCGTACGGCCAGCGCCTCCGCCGCCGACCGCTCCGGACGGGCCGCCAGCCGCGCCGTCGACGTGCCCGCGAGACGGGCCAGCGAGGCGCCGAGCCGGGCCTCGTCCAGCGGCCGGGGGGCGCTCGCCAGGGCGCGCGCCATGGTCAGTGCTCCCCCCACGCCCCTGCGGGTGGCCGCGCCGTGCGGAGTGCGCCCGCCGCCGCCCGACGGGTCGGCGGAGGTACGGGGGTACGGCACCCCGCCCGGAGCCGTACCCCGGCGGCGTACCACCTCGCCCGTACGGTGCAGCCTGCCGTCGCCGTGGACCAGCACCCCCGGGGCGAACGGGCGGAGCGCCAGGGCCCCGAGGGCGGGGACACGGTGCAGCTCCCGGTAGGAGGTGTTCAGAAGACGGCCGACGCGATCGAGCCGGAACCCGTCCGACTCGTCCGTCACCATCCGGCCGCCCGGCCGGTCCGCGGCCTCCAGGACGGAGACCCCGACACCCGCGCCGGTGAGCGCGAGCGCGGCCGATAGCCCGGCGACACCGGCTCCGACGACGATGACGTCCGCATGGTCCGCGTGGTGTGCGGTGCTGATGAGCACGTGCCCCTCCCCGAGGTCGGCAACGGCTGGTGGGAGGGTCTGCTCCCACAGAGTCATGCCCTCAACGGGCCCGGCGGATACCGGGGTCCGGGACGAGGTTAGGAGGGGTGGCCGAGTCCCGCCGCGCGCGTACGACGGGGCACGGGGGCGTACGGGGCGCATGCGGGCGCCTCCCGCGAGGCCGCGCGGGATCTCTTCGGCGGGTTCGCCGCCTTCCTCCGGTGGCCGGGCCCCTGCCCGGCGCCCTGGTGTCGCCGGCGGTCTGCGGACCCCTGCGGCTTGTCGCGCGGTTCCGCCCCCTGTGCCTTCGGCAATGGGGTGGGGATCCCCAGCGCCCCGGCCCTCCGGGCGAGGGCCACGCCACCCGCCCAGCCGGGCGGGCGTTGTCGGGCGACCGCGCGCCGCCTGTGGCCGTTCGCGCAGTTCCCCCGCGCCCCTGAATGCCCTCCCCATCCCAGCCCCTGAAAAGGGGCATCCGGCCTCGGGAGGAGGGGCGCCTCTCTACCAGGGCGGTGAGAAGGGCAACCAGGGGCGCGGGGAACTGCGCGACAAGCCCACGACCGCGCGCGGTCGCCCGACAACATGCTCGCCCCGCCGGGCGGATGGCGCGGGCCCTCACCCGGAGGGCCAAGGCGCTGGGGATCCCCCCATCGCCGAAGGCACAGGGGGCGGAACCGCGCGAACAGGCACGGACGGGCCGCAGGCGCGGTCGATACAGCGGCCCGGCAGGGCGGAGCACGCGGAGGGCGGGCGGGACGGGCCCGAGCGCCGGATCGGCCACGGACACGGTGGCCGGAAATGGCCCTCCGGGCCCACGGCGCGCGAGAGGGCCGGGTGGCCCGACCGGATGGTCAGGCCGCGGTGATCGCCGCGTCGATCGACGGGAACGCGAACCGGAAGCCCGACTCCAGCAGCGCCTTCGGGACCGCCCGCGTGCTCGCGAGGACGTCCGACGCCATGTCGCCGAGCGCCAGTCGGAGCGCGGGGCGCGGCACCGTGAGAAGGGTCGGGCGCTTCAGGACCCGGCCCATGGCCGCGGTGATCTCGCGGTTGGTGAGGGGCTCGGGCGCCGCGCAGTTCACCGGGCCCGACAGCGACGGGGTGTCGAGGATGTGCCGCAGGGCCGCCACCTCGTCGTGGAGGGCGATGAAGCTCCAGTACTGGCGGCCGTCGCCGAGCCGCCCCCCGAGCCCGGCTTTGAAGAGGGGGAACATCCGCCCCCACGCGCCGCCGCCGCGCGCCACCACGAGCCCGGTCCTGGCGAACGCGGTCCGGATCCCGGCGTCCCGCGCGGGGGCCGCCGCGGCTTCCCACTCCACGCACACCCCGGGCAGGAAGCCCTCGCCCGGCGGGGCGCTCTCGTCCACCGCGCGGCCACCGGTGTCGCCGTAGTAGCCGACGGCGCTGCCGCACAGCAGGACCCGCGGCGGGGTGTCGAGGGACGCGACGGCCTCGGCGAGCGTCGCGTTGCCCAGGACCCGGCTGTCCCGGATCTCCTTCCGGTACGCCGCCGTCCACCGGTGGTCGCCGACGCCCGCGCCGGCCAGGTTGACCACCGCGTCACAGCCCACCAGGCCGGCCGTGTCGATCCGGCGGCGGCCCGGATCCCAGGAGACTTCGTCCCCGGCCCGCGCGGGGTGCCGGACCAGCCGCAGGACGTCGTGGCCGTCGGTGCGCAGGGAGTGGACGAGTGCTGTGCCGATGAGTCCGGTGGAGCCGGAGACCGCGATCCTCATAAAATCCATCCTGCCCTGTGACGGGGTGTGAAACAGTGACCCGCATGGCCGAACTTCGTGCACCCGGCATGTACCACGTCCGTCCCGCCCGGACCGAGGACGGGGACGCCCTCGGCCGGATCGACCGGGATACCTGGTCCACCCTGCACGCCGTGGCGCCGGAGCCGACGCCGCCGTACGCCCCGTTCTACGACGCCACCCATCTGCCGGAGCACTTCCTGGTCGCGGTGGAGGACGGGACCGGCGAGCCGCTGGGCTACATCCGGCTGGTACCGCCCACCCCGCTGCCCTGCAACCGGCACGTCCGCCAGATCCAGGGGCTCGCCGTCGCGGAGCGGGCCCGGGGGCGCGGGGTCGCCAGGGCGCTGCTGCGCGCCGCGTACGACGCGGCCCGGAGCCAGGGCGCCGTACGGATCACCCTGCGCGTCCTCGGCCACAACGAGCCCGCCCGCGCCCTGTACGCGTCGGAGGGCTTCGCGGTGGAGGGGGTCCTGCCGGGGGAGTTCCACATCGGCGGGGCGTATGTGGACGACGTTCTGATGGGCCGCGGCCTCGACTGACCCACCGGTCGGCCTCGACCTCGTACGGCGGTCCGCTCACTCGGCTCCGAACCGCTCCCACAGCCGGGGGAAGCGGCGGGCCAGATCCGAGTCGTCGTCGAAGTCGAACGGTGTGCCGACCGGCTCCGCGGACTGCGGCGGAATCCCCAGCTCCGGGGCGACGGCGCCGGTGAGCTGCTCGTACGCCTCGTCCGCCGCGTAGCCGATCTCCTCGCCTTCCCCGTCGACCGACGGGTCGAAGTCGTCCAGCAGCTCCGCCAGCGCGTCGGGGTCGTGCAGCGCGCCCTCGAAGACCTCCCGGCCCTGGGCGATCAGCCAGCACCGGAAGTAGTCGAAGACATCGTCGCTCGCACCGTCGAGGAGAACGGCCGCCGCGCCCCACAGATCCCAGGTGTACGCGCGGTTGTACCGGGCCTCGAAGTGGCGGGCGAAGTCGAGTACGGAGTCGGGGTCGAGCCGGAGCAGCCGCTCCACGAGCAGATCGGCATGGTCGTCGGGGTCGCCGTCCGCCGCCTCCCGGGTGCTGTCGACGATTTCCCAGAACTCCGTCTCGTCCATCACGCGTCCAGCATCGTGCGTCCCGGCGGGACGCGCACCCGGAACCGCCGGAGCCACCGCTTCCGGGGCGTCCGCGGAACCGGATGGCCCAGCCGGACAGAGGATGTCGGGTATTCGTGGCACGTTCGATCCCATGACGACGAGTACGACGAGTACGACGAATGTGACGACTGCCATGAGCGCGACGAGTGCGCCGAAATCGAATGGGCCTCTGGCGGACCGGATCGCCCTGGTCGCGGGCGCCACCCGGGGCGCGGGCCGGGCCCTGGCCGTCGCCCTGGGGGCCGGGGGCGCGACCGTCTACGTCACCGGCCGGACCACCCGCGACCGGGTCAGCGAGATGGGCCGGACGACCGAGACCATCGAGGAGACCGCCGAGCTGGTGACGGCGGCGGGCGGGACCGGGATCGCGGTACCCACCGACCATCTGGAGGTCGAGCAGGTCCGGAGCCTGGTGGCGCGGATCGACGCCGAGCACGGCCGGCTGGACGTCCTCGTCAACGACGTCTGGGGCGGCAACAGCTATATCGACTTCGCCACCCCGATGTGGGAGATCGATCTCGACCGGGGCCTGCGCATGATCGATCTGGGGGTACGGACCCACATCATCACCAGCGGCGTCGCCCTGCCGCTGCTGGTGCGGCGGCCGGGCGGGCTGGTCGTCGAGGTCACCGACGGCACCGCCAGGACCAACCGGGACTACCGCGAGCACTTCTACTACGACCTGGCGAAGAACGGACCCATCCGGATGGCGTTCAACCTCGGCGAGGAGCTGAAGGAGGTCGGCTGTTCGGCCGTCGCCGTCACCCCGGGCTTCCTCCGCTCCGAGGAGATGCTGGACCACTTCGGGCTGACCGAGGAGAACTGGCGCGACGGGATCCCGGGGCCGGAGCGGGAGCACTGGAGGCTCTCCGAGTCGCCCGTCTACCTGGCCCGGGGCGTGGCCGCGCTCGCCGCCGACCCGGACCGGGCGCGGTTCAACGGGCAGTCCCTCGACAGCGGGGAGCTGGCCCGTGAGTACGGCGTCACGGACGCCGACGGCAGCCGCCCGGACATCTGGGGGTACATCCTGGCCGAGAAGGCGGGGGAGAAGCCGGAGCTCGCCGACTACCGCTGAGCCGGGCCGGGGGTCCGGTGGCGGGCGGTCAGCCGTACAGCGCCGCCATCCGGGCCGCCGTACCGGCGAACTCCGCGCGCAGCCCGGCGGGCGCCAGTACCTCGGCCTCCGCGCCCAGGGCCAGCAGTTGGGCGCGGGCCACCTCCTCGGACTCCACGGGCAGGGCGACCGTGATCCGGCCCTCGGGGTCCGGCGGCTCCGCGACCGCCAGCGCCTCCCGGGCGGCGACGCGGTCCGTGACGTACGGCAGCCGTCGCGCGCCCGCCTCCGTGAGCCGCAGCACCACCTCGGAGCGGAGCAGGGAGCGGGCGAACTGGGCCGCCCGCTCCTCCCAGAAGGCGGGCAGGTCGAAACCGGGGTCGCGGTCGAAGACGCCTTCTTCGGCGGCGGGGTGCCCCGGGGGCGGCGGCGTACCGATACCGCCGTCCGCCGCCGGGACGGGCTTCGCGGCGGTGAACCGGTCGATCCGGTAGACCCGGAAGGCGCCGGGGGCGTACGGCCCGCTTCCCGGACCCTCCTCCGGGGTGCCCGGGCCGTCCGGCGTACCGGATCCGCCGGGGGCGCCGGGTCCGCCGGGCTCCTCTTCCGCCACCCGGGCGCACAGATACCAGACGCCCGCCTTCAGAACCAGTCCGTACGGCTCCAGCAGCCGCTCCACCCGCTCCCCGCGCCGGTTGGTGTAGACCGCCGTCAGCCGCCGGTCGCGCCAGACCGCGTCGGCGATCTCGGCCAGCAGCGGCGGGGTCTCCGGCTCCTGGTACCAGCCGGGCGCGTCGAGGTGGAAGCGCTGCGCGGCCGTCCGGGGCGCGTCGCTCAGGGACGGCAGCAGCGCCGCGGAGACCTTCAGCCGGGCGGCGGACGCCGCGTCCTCCAGCCCCATCTCGCGCAGCGCGCCCGGCAGACCGGAGAGGAAGAGCGCCTCCGCCTCGTCCCGGCCCAGCCCGGTGAGCCGGGTGCGGTAGCCGCCGATCAGCCGGTATCCGCCCGCCCGGCCCCGGTCGGCGTAGACCGGTACCCCGGCCTCCGAGAGAGCGAGCGCGTCACGGGTGACGGTCCGCTCGGAGACCTCCAGCTCACGGGCGAGTTCGGCCCCCGTCATGGAGGGCCTCGCCTGGAGCAGCAGCACCATTTTGATCAGCCGGGCAGCACGCATCCCCCCATGATGCCGGGCCGGGTCACTCCGCCGGGGCCAGCGGCTCCTGGAGTTCGGTCACCCACAGCTCGCGGTCCTCGGGGCACTCCAGGGTGACCTCGCGGGCGTATCCGGCCGACCGGTGGCCGTGCGCGTCGATCCAGCGCGCGAGGGCCTGGCCGGTGCCCAGGACGTTGTCCATCGGGCCCCGGTGGACGATCGTCGCCGCCCGCTCCAGCGCCGGGAGCACCACGACCGCGACATCCGGGCCCGGCCGGGAGCCCGGCGCCAGTGTCACCGCCGCGTGGACCACGACCGGGCCGTCGCCCGCCGCCGGATCGAGGTCGCCGAAGGACGCGGGCGGGTCTTCGTAGTAGGCGATGCCCGGCCCCGGCGGACGGACGCCCGCCGCCGCGAGCCGCCCGAACAACTCGTCGTACAGCGGACCGATCACCGGGCCGATGTGCTCGGGGGCGAGGGTACGGGCCGTGGCCGTCAGCTCCGCGACCCGGACCGCGGGCACGCTCTTCACCACCACGTCGTCGACCGGCATCCGGCCCTCGTTCTCGATCGACCGCAGCCGGGCCTCGACGCCGGTGAGCCGCCCGGCCGCCGCCGTCATCGCCGCCTCCAGCTCGGCCCGGCGGAGCATCAGCATTCCGCGCAGCTCGTCGGTTCCCACCCGGTCGGCCACGATCCGCCGTACCTGGTCGAGGGTGAAGCCGAGGTCCTTGAGGGCGACGATCCGGTTGAGCACGGCGAGCTGGGCCGCCGCGTAGTGGCGGTAGCCGGTCCTGGGGTCGGTGTGCTCCGGGCGCAGCAGCCCGATGGCGTCGTAGTGGCGCAGCATCCGGGCGGAGACCCGGCCGTGCCGGGCGAAGTCCCCGATGGTGAACATCCGACAACTCTCCGGTGGGTACGGGACGGGTGGCCGCGACTGCGACTGCGACTGCGACTGCGACCGCGACCGGATCCGGGGCGGGAGGCGCGGGGCCGCGGGGTTCCAGGATGCCCGGTGCCGGTTCCGGAGACGACATCACCCCCGGGCGGTGGTGCGTACCGCCCGGGGGTGATCTTCGGGAACGTCAGAGCCCGTAACGCTCCCGGGCTTCCTTCACGGCCGAGGCCGGAACCTCGCCGCGCCGCGCGAGCTGCGCCAGCGCCGCGACGGTGATCGAGGGCGCGTCGACACCGAAGTGGCGGCGGGCCGCCTCGCGGGTGTCGGAGAGACCGAAGCCGTCGGTGCCGAGGGACGACCAGTCCTGCTCGACCCACTGGCTGATCTGGTCCGGTACCTGCCGCATCCAGTCGCTGACCGCGATCACCGGACCCGGCGCGCCGGCCAGTGCCCGGCGGACGTACGGAGTCCGCTCCTCGCCGCGCAGCAGCGCCTCGTCCGCCGCCAGGGCGTCCCGGCGCAGCTCGCCCCAGGAGGTCGCCGACCAGACGTCGGCCGTGACGCCCCACTCCTCGGCGAGCATCCGCTGGGCCTCCAGGGTCCAGTGGATCGCCGTACCGGACGCCAGCAGCTGGAGCCGGGGGGAGTCCGGCCGCGGGGCCGTGCCCTCCTTGAAGCGGTACAGGCCCTTGAGGATGCCCTCCTCGACGCCCTCCGGCATCGCGGGCTGCGGCTTGGGCTCGTTGTAGACCGTCAGGTAGTAGAAGACGTCCTCGGCGTCCGGGCCGTACATCCGGCGCAGACCGTCCTTGACGATCACGGCGATCTCATAGGCGAACGCCGGGTCGTAGTTGAGGGACGCCGGGTTGGTGGACGCGATCAGATGCGAGTGGCCGTCCGCGTGCTGGAGGCCCTCGCCGGTGAGGGTCGTCCGGCCCGCGGTGGCGCCGACGATGAAGCCCTTGCCGAGCTGGTCGGCGAGCTGCCACATCTGGTCGCCGGTCCGCTGCCAGCCGAACATCGAGTAGAAGATGTAGAACGGGATCATCGGCTCGCCGTGCGTCGCGTACGACGTCGCGGCGGCGATGAAGTCCGCCATGGCCCCGGCCTCGGTGATCCCCTCGTTGAGGATCTGGCCGTCGGTGGCCTCCTTGTAGTACATCAGCTGGTCGCGGTCGACCGGCTCGTACGTCTGGCCCAGCGGCGAGTAGATCCCGGCGGACGGGAAGAGCGACTCCATACCGAAGGTACGGGCCTCGTCGGGGACGATCGGCACCCAGCGGCGGCCGGTCTCCTTGTCCCGCATCAGGTCCTTCACCAGCCGGACGAAGGCCATCGTGGTGGCCATCTCCTGGCTGCCGGAGCCCTTCTGGAGGGCCTTGAAGCCGCGCTCCTCCGGCTCCGGGAGCACCACCTGGTGCACCCGGCGGGCCGGGGCCGGGCCGCCGAGGGCCGCCCGCCGCTCCTGGAGGTAGCGGACCTCGGGGGAGTCGGCGCCCGGGTGGCCGTAGGGCACCACGCCGTCGGCGAAGGCGCTGTCCGGGATCGGCAGCCCCAGCAGCTCCCGCATGTCCTTGAACTCGTCGACCGAGAGCTTCTTCATCTGGTGGTTCGCGTTCTTCGACGCGAAGCCCTTGCCGAGGGTGTGACCCTTCACGGTCTGCGCCAGGATCACCGTCGGCGCGCCCTTGTGGGCGAGGGCCGCGCGGTAGGCCGCGTACACCTTGCGGGCCTCGTGGCCGCCGCGGGAGGTGTAGAAGCACTCGGCGATCTTGGCGTCGGTGAGCACCTTCGCCAGCTCGACGAGAGCGGGCTCGGAGCCGAAGAAGTGCTCGCGGATGTAGGCGATGTCACGGGTGGCGTACGTCTGGAACTGCGCGTCCGGCACCTCCCGCAGCCGCCGGACCAGGGCACCGGTGGTGTCGAGGGCGAACAGCTCGTCCCAGGCGTTGCCCCAGAGCGTCTTGACGACATTCCAGCCGGCCCCGCGGAACTGGGCCTCCAGCTCCTGGACGATCTTGAAGTTGGCGCGGACCGGGCCGTCGAGACGCTGCAGATTGCAGTTGATCACGAAGGTCAGGTTGTCCAGCTGCTCACGGGCCGCCAGGGCGAGCGCGGCGGTCGACTCGGGCTCGTCCATCTCGCCGTCGCCGAGGAAGGCCCAGACGTGGGAGTTGGCGGTGTCCTTGATCGACCGGTTGCGCAGATAGCGGTTGAACCGCGCCTGGTAGATCGCCGAGAGGGGGCCCAGGCCCATGGAGACCGTGGGGAACTCCCAGAGCCAGGGGAGCCGCCGGGGATGCGGGTACGACGGCAGACCGGCGCCGCCCGCCTCCTGGCGGAAGTTGTCGAGGTGGGCCTCGGTGAGCCGGCCGTCGAGGAAGGCGCGGGCGTAGATACCGGGCGAGGCGTGGCCCTGGATGTAGAGCTGGTCGCCGCTGCCGTCGCCCTCCTTGCCGCGGAAGAAGTGGTTGAAGCCGGTCTCGTAGAGCCAGGCCGCGGAGGCGAAGGTGGCGATATGGCCGCCGACGCCGAGCTTGGAGCCGCGGGTGACCATGGCCGCCGCGTTCCAGCGGTTCCAGCCGGCGATCCGGGACTCCAGCTCCTCGTCGCCGTCGAAACCGGGCTCGGCGGAGGTGGGGATGGTGTTGACGTAGTCCGTCTCCAGCAGCCGGGGCACGGGCACACCGGCCCGCTCGGCGTGCTGCAGGGTGCGGCGCATCAGGTACGCGGCGCGGTGCGGGCCCGCGTGCTGGGCGACGGCATCGAGGGACGCCGCCCATTCGGCGGTCTCCTCGGCGTCACGATCCGGGAGCTGGTCCAGCTCGCTCGGAAGCTTGCCTACGGGGTCGGCCATGATCGCCGCCTTCCGGACTGGGAGGGGGGTGGAGAAGGTGGAGGCAGGTGGTACCGGGTCGTACGTCGTGCCTTTTGGGGGGTGCCTTGTCTGGCAGGACAGGGCGGGTGGGGTCGGTGTGCCCCGAGAGACTGTAAGCCGCTGATCGATGATCGATCAAAGTGCTCGGAGGTAAAACTTCTCCGGAGGGCGAAATTGGCATTCCGTGCCATGAAAGAGGGCACGCGGTGCCGGTGACCTGGGACTTTACGTGACGGTTACATTACGGAGCGGTGCGAGACGGGAGCCCCGGGCGGTGATGTCGGCCACGGTCGGCCCCCTCACCCGGCGGGGGCCTCGCCCCCGCCCGGGGCGACGCGGCGATAATGGCGGGCACCCCCACCTGTCGTCCGGTCCCCCTCGGGAGCTGTTTATGACCCCGCCCGTCGTCCACTCGCTGCGGGAACAGATCCGCGAGCACATCGTGGAGGGGATCGTCAGCGGGCGCTGGAAGCCCGGTGAGCGGATCGTCGAACGCGGTATCGCCACCGAGCTCCAGGTCTCCCAGACGCCCGTCCGCGAAGCCCTGCGGGAGCTGGAGAGCCTCCGCCTGATCGAATCGGCGCCGAACAAGGGTGTACGCGTACGGAATCTCACCGCCGCCGACCTCGAAGAGATCTACCCCGTCCGCGCGGGCCTGGAACAGATCGCCGCCGAACTGGCCGCCGACCGGCTGGCCCGCGACTGCTCGGCGCTCACCCCGCACGTCGCCGCGCTCTACGACGCCGACCGCGAGGGCGACTCCGCCGGACAGGTCCGGCACACCGTCGCCTTCCACCGCGCGCTCGTCCGCGCGGCCGGCAACGCGGTACTGCTCCACACCTGGGAAGGGCTCGGGATCGAGGTCTTCACGACCCTGTCCATCCGCTGGCTCGGCACGGTCCAGCAGTCGTACGCGGAGGAACACGACGCGCTCGTCGCCGCGTTCCAGCGGCGCGACCCGGAGATCGGCGCGCTCGTCAAATCCCACGTCCTGGGCTGCGCGCCCCGCGCGTAACGCTCGCGCTGTGCGGGGGCGGTGACGCGGGCCGCGCATCTCGTGCTCCTGGCCCGGAGCGCCCTCTGCCCTGCCGGGCCGGTGCATCACTCGCGCCTGCGGACCGGTGGTGGGTTGTTCGCGCAGTTCCCCGCGCCCCTGACCCCCTCCCCGGCACCGCCCCTCGGGAAGGGAGACGCTCCTCCGGGTAGGGGGGTAGTGCCTCCTCCGGAGGAGTTTCGACCGCGCGCCGTCGGTGGCTGTTCGCGCAGTTCCCCGCGCCCCTAAAAGCTCTCCCCGGCACCGGCTTTGAAAAGGGCCCCGCCCTCGGTATGAGGGGCCGACTCTTCCCAAGGGCGGTCAGGAGGGCAACCAGGGGCGCGGGGAACTGCGCGACCAGCCAGCGACGGGCCGCAGGCGCCGGACAACGGCACCGCCCATGGCGAGAGGGCTCAGGGGCTCCCGCCCCGGGGCGTGAGGGCCCCGTGGAAAGCGCGAGCGCGCCCCCGCTCAGGCCCGCGGGGGCGCGCTCGTCGTCGGGGCGGAAACGCCCGGAGGGCTACAGGCCGAGCTCGACCTCGAACTCGCCCGCCTCCAGGATCGCCTTGACCGTCGTCAGGTACCGCGCCGCGTCCGCGCCGTCCACCAGGCGGTGGTCGTACGAGAGCGACAGGTACACCATGTCGCGGACGCCGATGACGGTGCCCTCGGCGGTCTCGATGACCGCCGGGCGCTTCACCGTGGCGCCGATGCCCAGGATGGCGGCCTGGGTCGGCGGCACGATGACCGTGTCGAAGAGCGCGCCGCGCGAACCGGTGTTGCTGATGGTGAAGGTCGCGCCCGCCAGGTCGTCGGGACGGATCTTGTTGGTGCGTACGGCACCGGCCAGCTCCGCCGTCTTCTTGGCGATCCCGGCCAGGTTGAGGTCACCGGCACCCTTGATGACCGGGGTCATCAGGCCCTTCTCGGAGTCGACGGCGATGCCGATGTTCTCCGAGTCGAAGTAGGTGATGGTGCCCTCGTCCTCGTTGATCCGGGCGTTGACGATCGGGTGGGCCTTCAGCGCCTGGGCCGCGGCCTTGACGAAGAACGGCATCGGGGAGAGCTTGACGCCCTCACGGGCGGCGAAGCCGTCCTTGGCCTGGTTGCGCAGCCGCATCAGCTTGGTGACGTCGACCTCGACGACCGTGGTGAGCTGGGCCTGGCTGTGCAGCGCCTTCATCATGTTGTCGCCGATGAGCTTGCGCATCCGGGTCATCTTGACCGTCTGGCCGCGCAGCGGGGAGACCTCCAGGGCGGGGGTCTTCTTCGCGGCGGGCGCGGCGGCCACCGGGGCGGCCGCGGGCGCGGGGGCGGCGGCGCGGGCGGCCTCGGCCGCCGCGACGACGTCCTGCTTGCGGATCCGGCCACCGACACCGGTGCCCTTGACCGAGCCGAGGTCCACACCGTTCTCGGCGGCGAGCTTACGGACCAGGGGGGTCACGTACGCGTCACCGGCCGGGACGGCCGCCGCCGGGGCGGCGGGCGTCGGCGCGGGGGTGGCCGGAGCCGGAGCCGCCACGGGGGCGGGCGCCGGGGCGGGAGCCTCCTGCACCGGCTGCGGAGCCGGAGCCGGAGCCGGTGCGGCAGGCGCGGCAGCGGGGGCCGGAGCCGGAGCCGGAGCCGGGGTCTCGGCGACCGGGGCGGGCGCCGGTGCGGCAGGCGCGGCAGCGGGGGCCGGAGCCGGAGCGGCACCCGGGGCGCCGATCACGGCCAGCTTGGCGCCGACCTCGGCCGTCTCGTCCTCGCCGACCACGATCTCCAGCAGGACACCGGCGACCGGGGCGGGGATCTCGGTGTCGACCTTGTCGGTGGACACCTCCAGCAGCGGCTCGTCCTCGTCGACGGAGTCGCCGACGGACTTCAGCCAGCGGGTGACGGTGCCCTCGGTGACGCTCTCGCCGAGCGCGGGGAGGACGACATCGGTACCGGACGCGCCACCGGCGGGCGCCGCGGCCGGAGCCTCGGCCTGGGCCGGCGCGGGCGCCGGGGCCTCGGCCTGCGCCGGAGCCGGGGCGGCCTCGGCGGCCGGGGCGGGGGTCTCGGCGGCGGGCGCGGGCGCGGCCTCGGCGGCGGGCGCCGGGGCGGCGGCCGGGGCACCCGTACCGTCGTCGATGATCGCCAGTTCGGCGCCGACCTCGACGGTCTCGTCCTCGGCGACCTTGATGGAGGCCAGTACGCCGGAGGCGGGCGCCGGGATCTCGGTGTCGACCTTGTCGGTGGACACCTCCAGCAACGGCTCGTCGGCCTCGACGTGCTCGCCCTCGGCCTTCAGCCAGCGGGTGACGGTGCCCTCGGTGACGCTCTCACCGAGCGCCGGAAGGGTTACGGAAACCGGCATGGTTTCTGTTGCTCCTAACAGTGGGTCTCCCCAGCTCCGGCGATGCGCGGGCGTGGGGAAGTGCGGAAGTGGTCGCGGCCCTAAGGCTCAGTCGTGGGCGTGCAGCGGCTTGCCGGCCAGCGCCAGGTGCGCCTCGCCCAGCGCCTCGTTCTGCGTCGGGTGGGCGTGGATGAGCTGCGCCACCTCGGCGGGCAGCGCCTCCCAGTTGTAGATCAGCTGAGCCTCGCCGATCTGCTCGCCCATCCGGTCGCCGACCATGTGCACGCCGACGACGGCACCGTCCTTGACCTGCACGAGCTTGATCTCGCCCTGCGTCTTGAGGATCTTGCTCTTGCCGTTGCCGCCCAGGTTGTACTTCAGGGCGACGACCTTGTCCGCACCGTAGATCTCCTTGGCCTTGGCCTCGGTGATGCCCACGGAGGCGACCTCGGGGTGGCAGTACGTCACCCGGGGCACACCGTCGTAGTCGATCGGGACGGTCGTCAGACCGGCCAGCCGCTCCGCCACCAGGATGCCCTCGCCGAAGCCGACGTGCGCGAGCTGGAGGGTCGGGACCAGGTCGCCGACCGCGGAGACGGTCGGCACGTTCGTCCGCATGTACTCGTCCACGAGGACATAGCCGCGGTCCATCGCGATGCCCTGCTCCTCGTAGCCCAGACCGGCGGAGACCGGGCCGCGGCCGACGGCTACCAGCAGCACCTCGGCCTCGAAGGTCTTCCCGTCGGCGAGGGTCACCCGGACGCCGTCCTGGGTGTACTCGGCCTTCTCGAAGAACGTGCCCAGGTTGAACTTGATGCCCCGCTTGCGGAAGGCCCGCTCCAGCAGCTTGGAGCTGTTCTCGTCCTCGACGGGAACGAGGTGCTTCATGCCCTCGATCACCGTCACCTCGGAACCGAAGGAGCGCCAGGCCGAGGCGAACTCCACGCCGATGACGCCGCCGCCGAGCACGATCGCCGACTGCGGGACGCGGTCCAGCTTCAGCGCGTGGTCCGAGGAGATGATCCGGTTGCCGTCGATCTCCAGGCCGGGCAGCGACTTCGGCACGGAACCGGTCGCCAGGAGGATGTGGCGGCCCTCGATCCGGCGTCCGTTGACATCGACCGAGGTGGGCGAGGAGAGCCGGCCCGCGCCCTCGATGACGGTGATCTTGCGGGAGGCGATCAGACCCTGGAGACCCTTGTACAGGCCCGAGATCACATCGTCCTTGTACTTGTGCACCGCGGCCACGTCGATGCCCTCGAACGTGGCGCGGACGCCGAACTGCTCCGACTCGCGCGCCTGGTCGGCGATCTCGCCGGCGTGCAGCAGCGCCTTGGTGGGAATGCAGCCGTAGTGCAGGCAGGTGCCGCCCAGCTTGTCCTTCTCGATCAGGGCGACGTCGAGACCCAGCTGCGCCCCGCGCAGGGCCGCGGCGTAACCACCGCTACCGCCGCCGAGGATCACTAGGTCGAAAACGGTGCTGGCGTCGTTCGCCACGTCACGTCCTCCATGCATGTGCGCCGGTCACCGGCTCCCCCCGTTCGCCGGGGCGACCGGCCTGTCGGCTGGTGTGCGGCCGATGTCTCGTCGGCCCTGTGGTGGGGGCCCTGTCCTGCCGAGAACCCATCTTCGCACTTGTTGCGGAAAGACGGGACGCGGGGCGGAGGTCTGACCGCGTCTGATCGATCACCCTCCGGGTTACCGGTGCGTAGAACATCCCGGCCCGTCCCTCTGATTCCGTTCCCGCCACCCGCCGGAACGGTTTCGTCCAGAGCGAACGGACGGTACGGGCTGCTCCGCCGGACGGGCCTCGCGGCCCCGGGCGGGAATGGCGGGTGGCCGGTCCGGACGAGCGCGGGCCGGCCCGATCCGGCGGTGGGGGCGACGCCGGGCGCGGAACGGGTACGGCCCCGGGCGCGGGCCCGGGGCCGTACGACGTGCTCCGGACGGACCGGTGCGGATTCGGCTCAGCCGAGGTCGCCCTCGCCCATCCGCTCCGCCAGCCGGACCAGGGTGCGTACCGAGGAACCGGTGCCGCCCTTCGGCGTGTAGCCGTACGGCGCGCCCTCGTGGAACGCCGGACCCGCGATGTCCAGGTGGGCCCAGGTGATGCCCTCGCCGACGAACTCCTGGAGGAAGAGGCCCGCGACCAGACCGCTGCCCATCCGCTCGCCCATGTTGGCGATATCGGCGGTCGGCGAGTCCATGCCCTTGCGCAGCTCGGCCGGGAGCGGCATCGGCCACGACTGCTCGCCGACCTCCTCGGCGGTCTCGTGGACGGCGGTACGGAACGCGTCGTCGTTGGCCATCACACCGAAGGTGCGGTTGCCGAGCGCCAGCACCATCGCCCCGGTCAGCGTCGCCACGTCGACGATCGCGTCCGGCTTCTCCTCCGACGCCTTCCACAGCGCGTCCCCGAGCACCAGCCGGCCCTCGGCGTCCGTGTTCAGCACCTCGACGGTCTTGCCGCTGTACATCCGCAGCACGTCACCGGGGCGGGTCGCGGTACCCGACGGCATGTTCTCCGCCAGCGCCAGCCAGCCGGTGACATTCACCGGCAGACCGAGCCGGGCCGCCGCGACGACCGCCGCGAACACGGCGGCGGCACCGCTCATGTCGCACTTCATCGTCTCGTTGTGCCCGGCGGGCTTGAGGGAGATACCGCCCGAGTCGTACGTGATGCCCTTGCCGACCAGCGCCAGGTGCTTGGCGTTCTTGCCGTGCGTGTAGCTGAGCTTCACCAGCCGCGGCGGGTTGGCCGAGCCCTGACCGACGCCCAGGATCCCGCCGAAGCCGCCCTTGACCAGCGCCTTCTCGTCCAGGATCTGGACCTTGATGCCATGCTCCTTGCCCGCGGCGCTCGCCACCGCCGCGAACGCCTCGGGAGTGAGGTCGTTCGGCGGGGTGTTGATCAGGTCACGGGCCCGGTTGATCTCCTCGGCCAGCGCCACGGCGCGCTCGGCCACGGCCTTGTACGCCTTGTCGCGCGGCTTGGCGCCGAGCAGGGCGACCTCGCCGAGCGGGGCCTTGGCGCCGCCCTTCGCGGAGTCGCCGCCCTGGTAGGCGGTGAAGGCGTACGCGCCGAGCAGCGCGCCCTCGGCGACCGCGGCAGCGTCCTCCGGGGAGCCGATCGGCAGGGCGAACGCGGCCTTCTTCGCACCGGTCAGGGTGCGGGCGGCGGTCCCGGCGGCCCGGCGCAGGGCCTCGGCGCCGTACGCCCCGCCCTTCTCCGGCGCGGCACCGAGGCCGACGGCCAGGACGACGGGGGCCTTCAGTCCGGCGGGGGACGGGAGCTTGATCGCCTCGCCCTCGGCGCCCGAGGCGCCGAGGGTGTCCAGGACGGAGGCGAGCTTCCCGTCGAACGCCGTGTCCACGGCCTCGGCGCCCGGCGCGATCACCGGGCCCTTGGCGCCCTTGGCGACCCCGACGACCACTGCGTCGGCGCGCAGCGTCGCTGCGCCGGCAGTGCTGAGAGTGAGTGCAGTCACGGTGCTGATGTCTCGCTTCCGTTAGTTCCAGGGCCGATGAGGGCCACGCGACGGCGGCGGGACGGCAGGCGTCCCGTGCGGACAGAGCCTACGCGCGCCGACGCCCATCCCTCACGGCACCTGCGCGTTACCCCTCGCCCACCGCGTGGCGGACGCCCCCGCCACCGCTCGACGGGCCGCCGCCCCAAGGGAGTTGCTCCTTTGTGCCGAGCCGCCGCTTTTCCCGAGCCGGGGGCTATCACTCGCGCCCTCCGCCCCGCCGGGCCGGTGTTGTCGGGCGACCGCGCGCCGTCGTGGCTGGCTTGTCGCGCAGTTCCCCGCGCCCCTGTGCCTTCGGCGATGGGGGGACCCCAGCGCCTTGGCCCTCCGGGTGAGGTCCACGCCGTTCGCCCTGCCGGGCGGGTGTTGCCGGGCGACCGCGCGCCGCCGTGGGCTTGTCGCGCAGTTCCCCGCGCCCCTCAATGCTCTCCCCGGCGCCGCCCCCGAAAGGGGCCTGCCCCTTTTGGGAGTGGGCTTCCTTCACGAGAGCGGTCAGGGGGCGGCCAGGGGCGCGGGGAACTGCGCGAGAAGCTACGGACGGCGTGCGGTCGAGACTCCTCTGCGGGAAGCACTACCGCCTGCCCGGAGGGCGACCCGTTACGAGGCGCGGCTCGGGCAAGGTGGCCAGGGGCGCGGGGAACTGCGCGAGAAGCCACGGACGGCGTGCGGTCGAGACTCCTCCGCGGGAAGCACTACCGCCTGCCCGGAGGGCGACCCGTTACGAGGCGCGGCTCGGGCAAGGTGGCCAGGGGCGCGGGGAACTGCGCGAGAAACCACGGACGGCGTGCGGTCGAGACTCCTCCGGAGGAAGCGGCGCTCCAGGGGACCCCGCCCCCGGGGCGGAGGTCACACCGTGAGGACGAGCAGGAGCAGCGTCGCCGTCGTCGCTGTTTCCGCGAGCGCCCCGAAGACGTCCCCCGTCACCCCGCCGAACCGCCGCCCGCAGTGCCGGAGCAGCAGTTCCGCCGCCGCGAGGCCGCCGAGCGCCGCGACGGCGTACCGTACGGCGTCTTCGGGACCCGTCGCCGCGCCCCCGGCCGCGCAGAGAGCGGCGGTCAGGACGACCGCCGCCACCGCGAGGCGCCCCGGCACCGCGCCCGCGACCGCCGCCCCCAGGCCCTCGGGGCGGGCCGCGGGCACCCCGGTCCGGGACGCCGCCGTGAGGGCCAGCCGGGCGGTGACGGCCGCGAGGACCGTGCCCCCGGCGCCGTACTCCCAGCCGTGTCCGTAGAGCCGGGCCACCGCCGCGATCTGCGCGAGCAGCACGAAGAGCAGGGTGATCACCCCGAACGGCCCGATGTCCGACCGCTTCATGACGCCCAGCGCCTCCGCCGCGGGCTTGGCGCTGCCCAGCCCGTCGGCGGTGTCGGCGAGCCCGTCGAGGTGCAGCCCACGGGTGAGGACGGCCGGTACGGCGACGGAGGCCACCGCCGCGATCCCCGCACCCGCCCCCGCTGCCCACAGCGCGCCGCCCGCGCCCGCCGCCGCGAGCCCCACGACGAGCCCGGCGACCGGGGCGCACAGCATGCCCGCCCGGGCGGCGGCCCGGTCCCAGCGCGTCAGCCGTACGGGCAGCACGGTCAGGGTGCCGAAGGCGAACCGCAGACCGGTACCGGCTCCGGCGCGCGCGGCGGCGGGGGAGGGATCGTTCACCGGCGAAGGGTAGCCCACGGTCTAGATTGCCCCTATATCGGGATAGGCAGGGTGAAACGGGAGAGGTCGGAGAAGCCTTTATGGGGCAGTGGTTCCACGACAACATCACCGAACCGGGCAAGCTGCCGATGCTGCTCGCCCTGACGGCCTTCGTCCTGACCTTTCTGCTGACCCGGACCGTGACCCGGCTGATCCGCGCGGGCCGGGGCCCGTTCCGGAACGTCACCCCCGGCGGGGTCCATATCCACCATGTCGTCCCGGGGGTGATCCTCACCGTGATCGGCGGCTTCGGCGCGGTCGGCAGCGGCCGGCACGGCTGGTCCGCCGCCGTGTTCGCGGCCGTCTTCGGGATCGGCGCCGGGCTGGTTTTGGACGAGTTCGCCCTCATCGTCCATCTCGCGGACGTCTACTGGACCGAGGAGGGCCGCCGCAGCGTCGAGGTCGTCGTCCTGGCGTCGGCGCTGGCCATGCTGGTCATCGCGGGCTTCTCACCGCTGGGCGTGGACTCGCTCAGCACCGACGAACGGCAGGACCGGGCCACCGTCATCTCCACCGTGGTGCTCAATCTGCTGCTGGTGGTGATCGTCCTGGCCAAGGGGAAGCCGAGGATGGCCCTGATCGGGGTGCTGATCCCGTTCGTCGCGCTCTTCGGAGCGGTCCGGCTGGCCCGGCCGGGTTCGCCGTGGGCGCGGCGGTTCTACGGCGGGCGGCACCGGGCCCGGGCCCGGGCCGCGTTGCGCTCGTACCGCCACGACCGCCGGTGGGACGGGCCCCGGCGGCGGTTCCAGAACCTGATCGGCGGCGCCCCGGATGCCTCGGGCTCCCGGGGCGATACGCGGGACTGACGCCGCCGGTACGTCAGCCCTCGTGGCTCTCCGAATCCGACTCCGGCTCCGATTCGGCCTCGGCCTCGCCTTCGGGCTCGGGCTCCGGGCGCTCCGGCAGCTCGGCCAGCAGCGCCGCCGCGGCCTGGACG
This sequence comes from Streptomyces sp. NPDC006798, assembly GCF_040635975.1. Classification (NCBI taxonomy): domain Bacteria; kingdom Bacillati; phylum Actinomycetota; class Actinomycetes; order Kitasatosporales; family Streptomycetaceae; genus Streptomyces; species Streptomyces sp. NPDC006798. The sequence continues at coordinate 3,013 of NZ_JBEYIS010000080.1, read as the reverse complement.
AGCGGAAGGGCGAGCAGCGCCCCGGTGCCCTCCCCGACGGAGACACCCTGCTCCAGCAGCGGATTGAGCGCCATCCGGTCCAGTGCCTTCGGCTGGCCCGGCTCGTCCGTGAGCTGACCCGCCAGCCACCAGTCCGGCGCGCGGAACGCCGCCCGCTGCCCGACCAGCGCGCACGCGGCGGAGACGACCCCGTCGAGGACGACCGGCGTACGGCGCACCGCGCACTGCAACAGGAACCCCGTGATCGCCGCGAGGTCGGCACCGCCCACCGCCCCCAGCAGATCCACCTGGTCGCCCAGGACCGGGCGGGCCCGGCGCAGCCCGTCCCGGATCGCCGCGCACTTCCGCATCCACGCCAGATCGTCGATACCCGCACCGCCGCGGCCCGTCACCACGGACGCGTCCGTACCGCAGAGCGCCGCGATCAGCACGGCGGCGGGCGTCGTCCCGCCGACACTGAGATCGCCCAGTACGACCAGATCCGTCCCGGAGTCGGCCTCCTCGTCGGCGATCGCCATGCCCAGCCGGATCGCGGCGTCCGTCTCCTCCGGCGTCAGCGCGTCCTCGACATCGATCCGGCCGCTGCCCCGGCGGACCCGGTGCCGGACGACGTCCTCCGGCAACAGCGCCGGATCGCAGTCCAGACCCGCGTCCACGACCCGGACCGGTACGCCCTTCGCCCGGGCCACCACCGCGACCGGACTCGTCCCCGCCAGCACGTCCTCGACCAGTCGGTACGCCTCCCCGGCCGCCCGCCCGGAGACCCCGAGCCCGGCGACGCCGTGGTCCCCGGCGAACAACACCACCTTCGGCCGCTCGATCGGCCGCGGCGGTACGACCCCCTGCGCGGCGATCAGCCACTCACCCAGCTCGTCCAGGCGCCCCAGGGCCTTGGGGGCGAGCGGGAGACGGGCGCGGCGGTCCTCGGCGGACTGGCGCAAGGCGCCGTCGGAGCGGCCGATCAGATCGGAGAAGTCATCGAGATTCACCCTGCTCATTCGCCGAACAGTACCGGGGCGCCTCCCGCTGCGGGATCCCGCGCCTCACACCGTGTGCGGTGCCGCCGATCGTCCGGCGCGGCCCGTCCGCGGCTGGTCGCGCAGTTCTCCGCGCCCCTGGTTGCCCTCCCGGCCGCTCTCGGAAAGAGGCAGGCCCCTCTTCGACGTGGCCGGGTCCCTTTTCAGGTCCGATGCCGGGGAGAGCACTGAGGGGCGCGGGGAACTGCGCGACCAGCCCACGACGGCGCGCGGTCGCCCGACGACACCCGCCCGGCCCGGGGGGACGGCGCGGGCCTCACCCGGAGGGCCAAGGCGCTGAGGGTCCCCGGCGCCGAAGGGCCCAGGGGTGCGGGCCATCGGCACGGGCGCCGCGAACCCGCTCGGGCCGCCGGGCGCGGCGCGGCACGGGGCCGGTCTCCAGGGCAGGCGGTGCGGCGCGGTGGCTTCAGCGCAGGGGGTGCGGTTGGCCCGCGACCACCAGGAGGACGTGTTCGCACTCCGCCGCCACCCCCGCGTTCACGCGTCCCAGTTCGTCCCGGAACCGGCGGCCCGACGCCGTCGCGGGGACGACGCCCGAGCCGGCCTCGTTGGTGACCGCGACGACCATGCGCCGGGTCTCCCTGATGGCCCGGACCAGTTCGGCGACCCGGGCGCGGAGCGCGTCCGCGCCGCCCGCCGCCCAGGTCGCGTCGTCCCACGCGCCGACGCGGTCCATCGCGTCGGTGAGCCAGAGCGACAGGCAGTCGATCAGCAGCGGCGGCCCGGGTTCGGCGAGCAGCGGTACGAGGTCGCAGGTCTCCTCGGTGCGCCAGGAGCCGGGGCGCCGGTCGCGGTGGAGGCGGACGCGTTCGGCCCACTCGGTGTCCTCGCCGCGCGTTCCGCCGGTGGCCACGTACACGACGTCGGGGAAGGCTTCGAGCCGACGTTCCGCCTCGACGGACTTGCCGGACCGGGCGCCCCCGGTGACGAGGGTGCGCCGGGGCACGTCCGGCACGGCGTGGTACTCGCCGACCAGCAGGGTCGACCCGTCGGGTACCGCCCGCGCGCCCGCCGCCGCGAGCCGCCGGTCGAGTTCGGGCCCGCCGGGCACGTCGTGGTCGAGGTGGACGGCGATCACATCGGTCGTCGGCCCGACGGCTCCGGCCGCCCGCAGCCGGGCGATCGCGTCCGGCCGCCCGACGACGTCGGCGGCCACCATGTCGTACGGCCCGCCGCCCTCGGCGAACCCGGCGGGCGCCCCGCCCGGCGGGAGGTAGAGCAGCCGGTCGCCCGCGGGCGAGGTGACCTCGTACCCCGTCCCCGGGTGGTCCATCGGCACGGCCCGTACCCGGTGCCCGCTGATCAGGGTCAGTACCCGCCCGTCCGGGACCCGCCCGGCGGCCGGAAGACCGGCCGGGAGGTCCACGGCGGGCCCGTCGTGCGGATGGGTCAGCAGTACCTGGCGTACGCCCGCCAGGGAGTGGCCCGCGCGGGCGGCGGCGAGCGCGGCACCCGGGGTGAGGTCGAGCAGCAGCGCCCCGTCGACGAGGAGCGCCGTCGCGGCCCTCGCCCGTGAGCCGCGGGCGAGGGCGCAGACCGCGCAGGGGCAGTCGGACCGGGGCAGTCCGGCGGGCGCGCCGGTGCCGAGCAGAGTCAGTTCCACGCCTTGATCCTCCCGCGTCCCCGGCCCTGTTGCGCGCCCGGCTACGCTGCGGGCAGGACGGAGATCACCTACAGCCCTCCGGAGGCGGACATGGCATGGACGTGGCGGTTCGAGAAGTCCGACGGTACGCAGGTCGCGCCCGCGGTGGAACCCGAGGAGTTCACCACTCAGGGGGACGCGGAGAGCTGGCTCGGGGAGAACTGGAAGGAACTGCGCGCGGGCGGCGCCGGACAGGTCTTCCTCTCGGAGGACAACACGGTGATCTACGGCCCGATGAGCCTGGACGCCCCGGAGTAGTCCGCGTGGCGCGCCGGTGCGCGGTGCGCCCGTGACGAGCGGGGGCGGGGGGGGGGCCCGGGCCCCCCCCCCCCCC
>NZ_JBEYIS010000079.1:0-27700 GCF_040635975.1 Streptomyces sp. NPDC006798 | reverse complement strand
ATCGGGGGGGCGGGGTGAGCGCCGGCGCGGGCGGGGTGAGGGTCTCCCGCCCCGGCCGGGGGGGGGGGCGGGTCCCGGCCCGGGTCCGCGCCCGGCTCAGACCGCGCCGGCCGGCCGGCCGGCGCCTACGGCCCCGGCGTCCTCGAAGGCGGCGGTGAACCAGCGGACGGCGGCCTCCGTCACCCGGTCGAGGGCGCCCGGTTCCTCGAAGAGGTGTCCGGCGCCGTCGACGACGAGCAGGGCGCTCTCGCCGCCGAGCCGCCGCCGCGCCCGCCGGTTCAGCTCCAGGACGTGCCGGTCGGCGCCGCCGACGACGAGCAGGGTGGGGGCGGTCACGGCGGGCAGCCGCTCATCGGCCAGATCGGGGCGCCCGCCCCGCGAGACCACGGCGGCACACCGGCCGCCGGAGCCGGCCGCCGCCCAGAGCGCGGCGGCGGCACCAGTACTCGCGCCGAAGTAGCCGTACGGCAGTCGCGCGGTCCCCGGGCGGTCCAGCAGCCAGCGGGTGGCGGCGACGAGCCGGCCCGCCAGGAGCGGGGTGTCGAAGACATTCGCCCGGTCCGCCGCCTCCGCCTCGGTGAGCAGGTCGAACAGCAGGGTGCCGAGGCCGGACCCGGCGAGTCCGGCGGCGACCCGGCGGTTGCGCGGGCTGTTCCGGCTGCTGCCGCTGCCATGGGCGAAGAGGACGATGCCCGGCGCGCCGGGCGGTACGGTCAGCCGCCCGGCGAGCAGCCCCTCCCCCACCGGGATCCCGACCTCCGAGCCGCCCGGTCCGTCCGCTTCATCCCATTGGCCCATCGCCGCCAACCTACGCCCGGGCGCCCGTCCGCGCATCCGCCGGCCAGCTGCGGCGCGGCGTCACTCCCGGGCGCCGGTACGGCCTTGGCTCGCGGCGTCGCGTGTGCCGGGGCGTCGAACCCGTCCTCCCGCTCGGGCTACTCGGGCGGCGGACCCGTGACCCCGTCGGAGATCCGGCGGGCCGCGCGGGCCAGGCAGTCCACGACCTCAGCGTCCGTCGTCTGCTCGAAGTCCGCGTAGAACTGGCCCACCGCGGAGAAGGCCGCCGGGGTCAGCGGGCAGACCAGTTCGTCGGCCTCGTCGCCGAGCAGGCCGGTCCAGCCCGGGGGCGCCACCGGGACGGCGAGTACCAGGCGCTCCGCGCCCCTGGCCCGGGCGATCCGGCAGGCGGCCTTGGCGGTGGAGCCGGTGGCCACGCCGTCGTCGACCACGACGGCGGTACGGCCGCGCAGCGGCTCGGGCGGGCGGGCGCCCCGGTAGAGCCGGGCCCGGCGGTCCAGGACCGCGCGTTCCCGTTCCTCGGCCGCCGCGAGCCGGTCGTCGGTGATGCCGCCCATCCGGACCACCCGTTCGTTGACGACCCGGACGCCGTCCTCGCCGATCGCGCCCATGGCCAGTTCGGGCTGGAAGGGGACGCCGAGTTTCCGGACCAGGCAGACGTCGAGGGGCGCGCCCAGCGCCTCGGCGACGGGGGCGGCGACGGGTACGCCGCCGCGTGGCAGCCCCAGCACCACGACCGGTTCCCCGGCCAGATGCCGGAGCAGGGCCGCGAGGTACCGGCCCGCTTCGTGGCGGTCCGGGTAGTGGTCGGGAGACGCTGTGTGATCGGCCATGGTCCCGCTCCCCTCGTACGCCGGGCCCGTCGCACGGGGCGCCCGGCGGCGGCACGCCGCGGACCCGGGGACCGTTGTGATCATTGTGACTCGCGGGGCGGGGGTGGGGCCAGGCGACCGCGGTCCGCCGGGCGTCACGGGTGATTGTCAGTGGCGTCCGGCACGATCGGGGGGTGACCATCTCTGCTGAGATCAAGGGCTATTGGGACGCGGCGGCGGCCGGGTTCGACGACGAGCCGGACCACGGGCTGCGCGCCGCGCCCACCCTGCGGGCGTGGACGGACCGGCTGGCGGCCTGGCTGCCGTCCGGCCCAGGTGACGTCCTCGACATCGGCTGCGGCACCGGCTCGCTGACAGCGGTGGCGGCCTCGGCCGGGCATCGGGTGACCGGGGTGGACCTGTCACCCCGGATGGTCGCCCTGGCCCGGGCGAAGCTGGCCGCGGCCGGGCTCCCGGCCCGGTTCCTCGTCGGGGACGCGGCCGATCCGCCGACCGGTGAGGCCCGGTTCGACGCCGTGGTCTGCCGCCATCTCGTCTGGACGCTCCCCGATCCGGCGGCCGCCCTGAGCGGCTGGGTGCGGCGGCTGCGGCCCGGCGGCACGCCCGTTCTCGTGGAGGGGCGCTGGCGGCAGTCCGGCGGCGGTACGCCCTATGTCACCGGGGCCGAGAGGCTGCCCTGGTTCGGCGGGATCGGAGCCGACACCCTTGTGGACGCGGTCCGGCCGCTGGTGGCCGGCGTCCGGGTGGAGGACCTGGCCGGGGATCCCCTGCTCTGGGGCAAGGAGGTGACGGACGAACGGTATGCCGTGATCGCGCGGATCTGACCGCCCGCCCCGGCCGGATCCGGACCGGGGGACGCCGTATACCCGGCGGGTGCGGCGCCGGGTCCCGCGCCCGGCCCGGGTCAGGAATCCGGGAGTTCGGCGCGGATCCGCCGGGAGGGGCTGAAGGAGTAGAGGTCGAGGACGTCGGGCGGGTCGGCGAGACCCGGGCCGCCGTCCTCGATCCAGGCGGCGATGTCACCGGTGGCGTCCTGGTCGTTGACCAGACCGAGCCAGACCGGGCGGCCGCCGGCCCTGCGGCCGTCGGCCGACGGCTGGACGACGACGACATTGGCCTGCTCGCAGACGTCGAGGCAGTCGGTGACCCGGACGGTCGCCCGGTCCGCCAGCGCCGTACGCAGCTCCCGCAGCTGGGCGGCGTGGTCGATGCCGGGGATCTTGGGGGTGCCGCAGCAGCAGCCCCGGCAGACGGTCACGGTGGGGCGTATCGCGCCCGGGGCGGGCGCGGCGCTGCGCGAGCGTTTGCTCATCCGGTCTCCTCGGCGGGGTCGGTCGGGTCCGGGCCGTGTCGCGTACGGACCCGGCCCGGGGAGTCCGCACGATGATCGCAGAGTCCGGGGGTGCGCCGATGCCCGGGGCGGCGGAAAAGCGCCGGTCAGGCGCCCGGCGACCACAGGCAGCCCCGGCGGGCCGGTGCCGATCCGGTCCGCCGCCCCTGCCGCCGGAGGGGGCGGCCTTGGTGGCGCCGCCCGGGCCGGTCGTCCCGTACCCCGGTTCCGGCGGGGCGGGGTCCGGCGCGCCGCCCTTCGGGGCCGCCGGTTCCGTCGCCCCGCCCGACCGGGCCAGGCCGTGTCGTCGAATTCCCCGCCTGGCCCGCGACGCCCGGCACGCACAATCTCCCCCTGTGCCCTACGGGCACAGGAGGTACCCCCGGCGTTGCCGGGATTTTCCCAGTACGTCCCGTACGGGGGAAACCGTCCCCCCGGCTTCGCCGGGGAACCCCCACCGCCGTCGCGAATTCGCACGCACCGGACGCCGCGAGCCCCGCCCTCCGGGCGGACGGCGCCATTTCGACGACACGGCCTAGTCGCGGGTCAGCAGTCCGGGCAGCTCGGCCAGCAGTCCGGCGATCCGGTCCCGGGGGACGCCGCCGCCCTGGGCGAGTTCGGCGGATCCGCCGCCACGGCCCGAGAGCAGCCGCTTGACCAGGGCCGACGCATGGAGTCCGGCTTCGACGGCGGGCCGGTTGAGGGCGAGGACGAGCCCGCCGGTGCCGGTGGCGACGGCCACGGCACCGGGCCGTCCGGCGGGGAGCCGGTCGCGGACGGCGAGGGCCAGGGCGCGGGCCTCGTCGGGGGAACCATCGACGGTGGCGGTGGTGGTGACGACTCCGGTGCCGTCGGCCTCGACGGCACCGGCGGCGAGTTCGGCCGCCCTGACCGCCGTGGCGCGGGCCTTGAGCCGGGCGTTCTCCTGGTCCGTGGCCTTCAGCCGGTCCAGCAGTCCGGCGATCCGCTCCGGCAGTTCGGCCTTCGGGGCGCCGAGTTGTTCGGCGATCCGGGAGACCAGGTCGCGTTCGCGGGCCAGATAGCCGAAGCCCTCCACTCCGATGGCCGCCTCCAGCCTGCGCATTCCGGCGCCGACCGACGATTCGGCGGTGAGGGCGACCGTGCCGATCTGGGACGCGTGCTCGACATGGGTGCCGCCGCACAGCTCGCGCGACCAGGCGCCGCCGATCTCGACGACCCGTACCTTCTCGCCGTACGTCTCGCCGAAGAGGGCGAGGGCGCCCAGCTCCTTGGCCTCGGGCAGGGTCATCCAGCGCACCCCGACGGGCAGATCGCGGCGGAGTGCCCGGTTCGCGGCCTCCTCGATCTCGCCGCGGACGGCGGTGGAGAGCGCGCCGCGCCAGGGGAAGTCGAGCCGGAGATGCCCCGGCCGGTTGTACGAGCCGGACTGGAGGGCCGTCGGGCCGAGGATCTCCCGCAGGGCGGCGTGCAGGACATGGGTCCCGGAGTGGGCCTGGCGGGCGCCGAGCCGCCACTCGGGGTCGACGGCGGCCACCACGGGGTCACCGGCGGCGAGTTCACCGGCCGTGATCCTGAGCTGGTGGGTCACCAGACCGGGCAGGGGGCGCCGGACGTCGAGGACCTCCGCCTCGGCGGAGGCGCCGGAGATCCGTCCGGCGTCGCTCTCCTGGCCGCCGGACTCGGCGTAGAACGGGGAGCGGTCCAGTACGGCGGTGACGATCTCGCCCTCGCGGGCGGCGGCCACGGGTCCGTCCCGGCCGATGAGTCCGAGGACCCGGGATTCGGTGGTGAGGGTCTCCCAGGCCCGCCAGTCGGTCGGGCCGTGGGCGTCCAGCAGGGCGCGGAGCGCCGTGGTGTCGGCCGTTCCGCCGGATTTGCGGGCCCGGGCGTCGGCCCTGGCCCGTTCCCGCTGGGCGTTCATCAACGCGGTGAAGCCCTCGCGGTCGACCTCGACGCCCTGTTCGGCGGCCATCTCCAGGGTGAGGTCGACGGGGAAGCCGTAGGTGTCGTGGAGGAGGAAGGCGCGGTCCCCGGGCAGGACGAGGCCGCCGTCGGCCCTGACCTTCGCCACGGCGGCGTCGAGGACGGTGGTGCCCTGGCGGAGGGTGGCGCGGAAGGCGTCCTCCTCGCCGTACGCGCGGTCGGCGATCCGCTCGTAGTCGGTGGCGACCTCGGGGTAGCCGGGGGCCATCAGATCGCGGGCGACGGGCAGCAGCTCGGGCAGGGCCGGGTCCTGGTAGCCGAGCTGCCGCATGGCTCGGACGGCGCGCCGGACGATCCGCCGCAGGACGTAGCCGCGGCCCTCGTTGCCGGGGGTGACGCCGTCGGAGAGCAGCATCAACGCGGTACGGACGTGGTCGGCGACCACCCGGAGCCGGATGTCGGGCTCGGGGGCGGCGCCGTAACGTACGCCGGCGAGTTCGGCGGCCCGGTCCAGGACGGGCCGGGTCTCGTCGGTCTCGTAGAGGTTGTCGACCCCCTGGAGGAGGGTGGCCATCCGTTCCAGGCCCATCCCGGTGTCGATATTGCGGCGGGGCAGTTCACCGAGGACGGGGTAGCCGGTCTTGCCGGGGCCCTCGCCGCGTTCGTACTGCATGAAGACGAGGTTCCAGAACTCCATGTAGCGGTCCTCGTCGACCGCCGGGCCGCCTTCCCGGCCGAGGGCCGGGCCCCGGTCGTAGTACAGCTCCGAGCAGGGCCCGCAGGGGCCGGGGACGCCCATGGACCAGAAGTTGTCCTCGTCGCCCCGGTCCACGATCCGGGCGTCGGGCAGGTCGGCGACCCGGCGCCAGACGGCCCTGGCCTCGGTGTCGGAGTGGTGGACGGTGACCCAGATCCGGTCGGGGTCGAGCCCGTATCCGCCGTCCGCGACGGGGCGGGTGGAGAGGTCCCAGGCGAAGGCGACGGCCTCTTCCTTGAAGTAGTCCCCGAAGGAGAAGTTGCCGTTCATCTGGAAGAAGGAGGCGTGCCGGGTGGTCTTGCCGACCTCCTCGATGTCGAGGGTGCGGACGCACTTCTGCACACTGGTTGCCCGGGGCCACGGCGGAGCCTGCTCGCCGGTGAGATACGGCTTGAACGGCACCATCCCGGCGTTGACGAACAGCAGGGTGGGGTCCGGGGTGGGCAGCGGGGCGCCGGGGACGACGGTATGGCCGCGGGCGGCGAAGAAGTCCAGGAATCGGGTGCGGATGTCGGCGGTGCGCACGGTGTGCTCCGGGAGGGCTCGGGCGGGCAGGCGAGGCGTACGGCGGGGAACGGTCAGGTCGGCGGCGGACCGGTAAGGGGTCCGGGTGGGGGCATCGTCCGGGTACCCGGCGGGGGCCCGGACGTCCCACGGTTCACGCCGCGGGTGCCCGCACACCCGCGGCGGCCGGGTGGAGGGCCGCGTACTCCAGCGGGGCGGAGGGGTCGATCGACACGTCCAGCGGGGCGGGCTCGGCGCCCGCGCGGACCAGCAGATCCCCTACGGCGGCGATCATGGCGCCGTTGTCGGTGCAGAGGGTCATCGGCGGCACCCTCAGCTCCACCCCGGCCGCCGCGCACCGTTCCTCGGCGAGCGCCCTGACCCGGGAGTTCGCGGCGACCCCGCCGACCACGACCAGGGTCCCCACCTCATGGGCGCGGCAGGCCGCGAGGGCCTTGCGGGTGAGGACGTCGGCGACGGCCTCCTGGAGGGCGGCGGCGCCGTCGGCCACCGGCACGTCCTCGCCCCGGCCGCGGTGGCCCTCGGCCCAGCGGGCGGCGGCGGTCTTCAGCCCGGAGAAGGAGAAGGCGTACGGATCGTCGCGCGGGCCGGTCAGCGGCCGGGGGAAGGCGACGGCGGCCGGGTCGCCCGGCCGGGCGGCCCGGTCGATGGCCGGTCCGCCGGGATAGGGCAGTCCGAAGACCCGGGCGACCTTGTCGAAGCACTCGCCGGCGGCGTCGTCGACCGTGTCCCCCAGATGCGCGATCGGGTCCCGGACGAGATCGCGGACCAGCAGCAGTGACGTATGGCCGCCGGAGACGATCAGCACCACACAGGGGTCCGGCAGCATCCCGTGCTCCAGGGTGTCGGCCGCCACGTGTCCGGCCAGATGGTGGACGCCGTAGAGGGGGACCCCGGCCGCGTAGGCGAGCGTCTTCGCCCCGGCGAGACCGACCTGGAGCGCCCCGGAGAGCCCGGGTCCGGTGGTCACGGCGACGGCGTCGAGGTCCGACAGCCGCAGTCCCGCCCGGTCCAGGGCCTCCCGGACCACGGGGGTGAAGGAGTGCAGATGCGCGCGGGCGGCGATCTCCGGCACCACCCCGCCGTAGCGGGCGTGCTCGGCCATGCTCGATGCCACGACATGGGCCAGCAGCCGGCCCTCCGACACGATCCCGGCACCGGTCTCGTCGCACGACGACTCGATCCCCAGCACGATGCGTCCTCGCGCCATCACCACTCCCTCGGCCGCTGTTCTGCGTATCGAGTGTAGTTGCACAGCATGCGCAATAAGCCGCGGCGAAGATTTTTCCGGGGACCGATGAGTTTCGCCCGGGCCCTCAGTCGAAGATCATGACTGTTACGGCAGAACGACCCATGACCCCGAGGAACCACGATGCGCACTCTCATCAGCACCGCTTTCATCTCGCTCGACGGCGTCGTGGAGGCCCCCGGCGGCGAGGCCGGATACCGGAACGCCGGCTGGACCCACAAGAACGTCGAGTTCGTCCCCGAGGCGTTCGCGATCAAGGGCGAGGAGCAGGCGGAGGCCACCGCGATACTGCTGGGCCGGGTCAGCTACGAGGCGTTCAGCCCCGTCTGGCCGTCCATGGCGGAGTTCGCCGAGTACAAGGAGATGCCGAAGTACGTGGTCTCCACGACCCTCACCGAGGACGCCCTGGTCACGGGCTGGGGCGAGACCACGATCCTGCGCTCCCTCGACGAGGTCGCCGCGCTCAGGGAGACCGAGGGCGGCCCGATCATCGTCCACGGCAGCGCGTCCCTGAACCACGCCCTCTCGGACGCCGGTCTGATCGACCGCTACCACCTGCTGGTCTTCCCGGTCCTGCTGGGCGCGGGCAAGCGGCTCTTCAGCACGGCGGACACGGACGCCCGCACGCTGCGGCTGGTGGACCACGAGGTCTACTCCAACGGTCTCCAGAAGAACGTCCTGGAGGTCGTCCGCTGACCCGAGGCCGTGCGCTGATCCGAGGCGCGCCTCCTCCGGCGGGTCTTCCGGCGGCTCAGACCGGGGGCGTCCGGCCCGGTCCGCCGAAGGGGCCCCCGGCCTCGTCCCGCGCGCGGAAGGCGCGGCGGTAGGCGGCGGGTGTGGTGCGCAGGGCCTCGTGGAAGCGGCGGCGGAGATTGACGGCGGAGGAGAGGCCGACCCGGCGGGCGACGGTCTCCACCGGGAGGTCGGTCTCCTCCAGCAGCGCGCGGGTGGCGGCGATCCGGCGGTCCAGCAGCCAGCGGCCGGGGCTGATGCCCAGCTGTTCGGTGAAGCGCCGGGTCAGGGTGCGGGTGGAGACCTGGGAGCGGGCCGCCATGTCGGCGACGCTGACGGGCTGGTCGAGCCGTTCCGTCACCCATTCGAGAAGGGGGGCGAGGGAGTCGGCGACCGGTCCCGCGGTGGGCAGTTCGGTGTACTGGAGCTGGCAGCCCTCGCGGTGCGGCGGCATCACCAGCTGCCGGGCGATCCGCATGGCGTACGCGGCCCCCTGGTCGGCGCTGACGAGGTGGAGGCAGAGGTCCACCCCCGCGCCCGATCCGGCGCTGGTGGCGACGTCGCCGTGGTCCACGTAGAGCACGGCGGGGTCGACCCGGACCCGTGGGTACCGGTCGGCCAGTTCGGCCGCCTGGGCCCAGTGGGTGGCGGCCCGCCGGCCGTCGAGGATTCCGGCGGCGGCGAGGACGAAGGCACCGGAGCAGATGCCGACGATCCGCGCGCCCCGCTCATGGGCCCGGCGGACCCCGTCGGCCACGGTCGCGGGTATGTCGGTGGTGTCGTGCCAGCCGGGGACGACGACGGTGTCCGCGCGCTCCAGCGCCTCCAGGCCCGTGGCGACCAGCATGTCGTAGCCGCCGCTGGTGCGGACCGGGCCGGGGTGTTCGGTACAGACGTCGAAGGCGTAGCGGGCCAGGACCCCCGGGCCCGCCGGGTCGCCGAACACCTCGGTGGCGCAGGCCAGGGCGAAGACCGGCTGCGGCGGCCGGACCAGGGCCACCACCCGGTGGAGCGCCAGGGGCTTCGGCGGCGGACGGAGCGTCATGGCGTAAAAGTACCCCAGCATGTCGTTCCGGACACTGGGGCGGCCAGGTGGTCTGGACCAGCATCGACGAGGTGACCACAGCACAGAGACAGCCGCAGCCCGAACTGACCGCAGGAACCGTTCCGCCGTCCGCCCCACCGCCCGGCCCGACCCCTTTGTGGGACCGCCGGTTCACCCTCTACTTCGCCGCCCGGGCCGTCTCGATGCTCGGCGACGCGATGATGCCGGTGGCCGCCGCCCTCGCGGTGGGCGCGCTGTACGGAGTCTCCGGGGTGGGGCTCGTCCTCGGTGTCTGGACCGGGACGTTCGTTCTGCTGGTGCTCTTCGGCGGGGTCTTCGCCGACCGGTTCGGGGCCCGCCGGATGATGGTCGGCGCCGATCTCGTCCGGGTGTTCACCCAGGGGGTGCTGGCGGTCGCGTTCTTCGCCGGGACGCCGCCGTTCTGGCTGCTGATGGCGATGGCGGCACTGGCCGGAGCGGCCGTCGCGATGTTCCTGCCCGGGGTGAACGGGATGGTTCCCCTGGTCGCCCGCGAGCCGCAGCGGGCCAACGCCACGCTCAAGGTGGCCGACGCGCTGGCCCATCTGCTCGGCCCGGCGCTGGCGGGGCTGCTGATCACCCTCACCAACGCCGGGACGGTGTACGCGATCGATGCCGGGACCTTCCTGCTCAGCGCCGTGTTCCTGGCGCTGATCCGGTTCGCGCCGGGCGGTGTGCCCGGTGCCGCCGCAGCGACCGGGCGGTCGCTGCGGCGGGAACTGCGCCAGGGCTGGCGGGAGTTCCGCGACCGGACCTGGATGTGGTCGGTGATCCTGATCTGGATGGTCTACGGCGTGCTGCTGTTCGGCCCGCTGGTGCCGCTGGGTTCGGCGCTGGTCGGTGAGCGGCTGGGCTCGAACGCGTACGGTCTGGCGGTCTCCTTCCTCGGGGCCGGTACGGTGCTCGGCGGTCTGGTGGCGCTGCGGGTGCGCCCGGCCAGACCGCTGGCCGCCGGTGCCGTGGCGATGGTCCTGTACACGGCGCTGCCGCTGAGTCTGGCGCTCGGCGCCGGGCTGCCGCTGCTGCTGGCGGCGCATGCCGTCGGCGGTGGGGCGCTGGCGTTCTGGTCGGTGATGTGGGCGACCAGTGTGCAGACCCACACCCCGCCCGCCGTACTCAACCGGGTGACGGCGTACGAGCTGGCGGGCTCGGTGTCGGGGATCGCCCTGGGTCAGATCCTGGCGGGCCCGGCCACGGCGCTGGCCTCGCCCGACCGGCTGCTGCTGGTGTCGGCGGGGGCCGGGCTCGCGGGCTGCGTCGCCCTGTTCGCCGTCCCGGCGATCCGCACCCTGGGCCGGGCCGCTCCCCCGGCCGGCGGCCCGGGACCGTCCTGAGGCGGGTGGGCCCCGGCTCGGGAGGGGCGACCCACCGTCCTCAACCGCCCTCAGCCCTCGATCGCGCAGAGCGCCCGCAGCTCCGGTGCCGTGCAGGGCAGGCCGTTGTAGCGCAGCACCTCGTTCGTGTTCGCATAGACGACGTCCCGGCTCGCGACGGTGTCGGCGATCGCCCGGACGACCAGGGCCTGGTCGGCGGTGAGGGGCGCGCCCTCCTCGTACGCGTCCGCTGGGAAGACGATGCCGAGGACGGACCGGGCGAGTCCGGGGGCGGTGAAGGAGCTCGCCTCGCCGAGGAGGGCGCACATCCGCCCCAGCCGGGCCCGGGAGTGCTCGGTCGGCAGCAGGGACAGGGCGCCGATCGCCTCGCCGGACGCCCCGCCCCCGGCGAACCAGAGGGCGCCGGAGCCGTCGAGTTCGGTCGGCTCGGTGAGCGCGTCGACGAGGAGCGACACGGCCGAGGCGGCTGGTTCGGCGCCGGTCCGGACCCAGGAGAGGGCGGAGCGGAAGGCGGCCAGCGGGTCCTCGTCGGCCAGCAACGGCTCCAGCAGGTCGCGGGTGGCGTCGCCGGGTACGAGGGCCAGGCGGAGCAGCAGTTCGGCGAGCGTCCGGTGGTCGCGCCCGGCTCCCCGCCGCGCCTCGGCGTCGGCGTCGGCGGGGACGCCCTCGGGGCGGTCGGGTTCGGTGGCCGTGTCCATGGTCGTGTTCCTCGTCTCTGCCGTACGCGATCCCGCGCGCGACCGCCCGGGGCGGCCGGTCACGCGCCGGACCGGGATGGTGAACTCCCCTTCGCCCAGGGGACGTTCCGCAGCCGCGGCGTCCGGGCGAACGTCGTTGGGAGAGGATGTTGGGGGCCGCCACCGGCAACGGGGATCCGCGACCGGCGGCAGGGGTTCCGGACACCGCCCGGCCGGGCCGGGCGGCGGTCAGTCACCGGCGCAGGGTTCGCGGGACCTGGGGTCGGCGGGGAGCAGTTCCGCCTCCGCGCGGGTGAGTTCCCGGTCCCCGATGACATCGCAGAGTTGCCGGAAGAACAGATCCGGTACGAGCCGGACGGGTCCCCCGATGCCCTTGGGACCGATGTGGAGCACGGTCTCGCCGTCCACGGACGCCCCCAGGAAGGAGTGCTGGTTGGTGGTGGACCACCGTTCGCCGGGCTCGGTGAAGGAGTAGAACGTCTCGGGGCCGGGCTCCCCGAGCCGGTAGACGCGTACCGCGTTGTTCGCGGCGAGGAGGAAGCGGTCGCCGCCCGTCAGGAACGAGGCGACGTACGGGGTCTCGCTCGATTCGGCGACACTGCGCAGGGGGCCCAGCTCCTTCCGGGGCGGGGTGCCGCGCCGCCACAGTTCGAGGATCGAGCCCCGGCGGAGGATCGCGAAGTACTTCCCGCCGGGGGCGAACTGGGCGGCGAGGATGTCGTCCCCGGTCGGTACGGTCTCGGTGATCCGTCCGCTGACGGTGTCGACGACATGGACACCGGGCCGGTCCTGGACGACGACGGTGACCCGGTTCGCCGCCGGATAGGAGCTGACCAGCAGGATGGCGTCCGGGGCGCCCTTGACGCGGGAGCGGACGGCAGCGGCGTCGAAGCGGGCGAGGCGCTCCCCGGTACGCGGGTCCCACTGTTCGACGACGGTGTCCGCGACGGTGATCAGCTTCCCGTCCCGGTCGAAGAAGAACCTGAACGCGTACCGCGGCCCCTCGGGGCCCTTGCCGCCGATGGGGAGGTCCCCGATCGACGGCGTGGGCGCGGGCGTCGGCACGGGGGCGGTGGTGGTGATGGTGGCGACCCGGCGCAGGGTGTCGGTGTCGCGGACGGCGACCACGTTCACGCCCTCCCGGTCCGCGACGAGCCGTCCGGTGCCGTCGACGGCGAGCGGGTCGCCGCTGTCGGGCACCCGGCGGGGCGTGCCGCGGGGCGCGTCGGCGAGGACGCGGTTGCTGATCTCCTTCGCGTGGTGGCGCTGGATCCGGGAGCCGTCCGCCAGCACGCTGATGGTGTACGCGCCGTCGAGGGTGAGGCGTTGCTGGGCGACGGAGAGGGTCCAGTCGCCGGGGCGCAGCCGGACGAAGCCGACCATCGGCCCGTCGCGGCGGACGAAGTGGAGCCCGTCGCCGGAGTCCACCAGCCAGGGACTGTTCTCGGCCCCGGACGGGACGGAGCCGCCGGCGAGGCCGTTGCGGGAGAGGACCGTACCGTCGCGCAGGTCGACGACGGTGAGGCCGTGGTCGGCGCCGAGGGCGACCCGGGACCCGGAGCCGTCGACGGCTTCCACCGGGCAGTTCCCCCGGGTGACGTCCGGCTCCTGAACCCGGTACACGCCGCCCTCCCGGGTGCCGTCGGCGATCCGGTGGAGGGCGAGTTCGGCGGTCTTTCCCCGCGTCCGGCACAGCACGGCCCGGGTCCGGTCGCCGGAGACCCGGATGCCGTCGGCGCGGGCGACGAGCCGGGTCCGGCGGGTCGCGAGGTCGAGGGCGAGCAGCCGCTCGCCGTCCTTGTCGGCGCCCACGGTGAAGGTGGCGAACAGGAGGGTGCGGTGGTCGGCGGACGACCGCAGGGTGAACGGGGTCCCGGGTGCCGGGACGTTCCCGGCGAGGGTGCCGTGCGGGCCGTTCCCCAGATTCCACCAGACGACGCGCTTCGCGGCGCGGACGGCGAACACCGTCCCGTCGGGGGAGATCACCGGCTGGAAGACATCGGCCCGGTCATCGGCGGGGGCCGGGGGCCGGGGCAGCCGGTGGATCGGCCCGACGGGGTTCTCGGCACCGGGCCGTACGTCGAACCAGGCGGCCAGACCGTCCTCCTGGACGTAGGCGGCGCGGCTCCCGTCGGGGGCCACCACGACATCGCGGATCTCGTCGGGGGCCGGGATCGGTACGGCGCGTACGGGTCCGGTCAGGGCGCGCAGGAAGAGGGTGGCCCCGGAGCGGGCGGCGGGCGCGAGGACGACGTCGCCGTCCCGGCTGGTGGCGAATCCCTCGTCGGCGAGATCGCCGGAGAGCACCCGGTCGTAGTACGTGTACCGGAGGCGCTGGCGCAGGAGTTCGTTGCCGGTCTCCCGGGTGGGGGCGGTGTCGTGGGCGGCGAGGGCGAGCAGCGCGGCGCGGGCCGGGTCGGTGGCGGTGTACTCCTGGGCGGCCTGGACGAGGGCGCGGGAGGCGCCGAGCGCGGCCCGCTCCCGGCTGCCGCGGCGTTCGACGGCGTAGAGCGCGCCGACGACCACGACGAACGCCAGGGCCGCGGCGAGGGCGGTGTACAGGGCTCCCCGCCGGCGGGCGCGGGCGCGGCGGTGGGTCCGGCCGGTGCTCAGATACTCCCGTTCGGCGCGGCTGAGGGCCGCCGCCCGGCCGGGGAGCCAGGTGTCGGCGCCCGCGAGGGCGGCGGCGGTCGGCAGATGGGCGGTGGCGCGGCCGGCGTCCTGCCAGCGGTCCATCTCGTGGCGGACGGTCTCCCGCCATTCCAGGAAGGCCCGGTCCTCGGCGGCCCAGCCGGCGAACCGCTCCCAGCCGTGGATCAGCGCCTCATGGGTCAGTTCGACGGTTTCGGTGCCGTCCGCGCCGCGGTCGGTGACGAGGAGCCGGGTGTGTGCGGCGAGCCGCTGGGCCACGCGCCACTGGTCGGGGTCGAGGTCGTCGCGGCGGGCGAGCCGCCGGGTGGCGGAGACGGCGCCGGGCGGCAGCCGGACGAGGTGGGTGAAGAGCCGCCGGGCCGCCGGTTCGTCCTCGGCCGGTACGTGTTCGGCCCAGACCCGGTCGGCGTGGTTGCCGAGGGCGCCGGTGACGCCGCCGAGTCCGTCGTACGCCCGGTGGGTGAGGCGGCCGTCCTCCTGGCGCTGCCACAGCAGGTCGAGGGTGAGGGCGAGCAGCGGCAGCGCGCCGGGGTCGGTACCGGTGTCGGCGAGTACGCGGGCGGCGAGATGGGGTTCGTAGCGGATGCCGGGTGCGGTGTCGACGGGGGTGGTGACGATTTCGCGCAGGCCCCGCTCGCCCAGCGGGCCGAGGGCGTGCGGACGGCGGCCGGTGACGGGGCCGAGGTCCGGGTGGCTCAGGACGCGTTCGAGGAAGTCGGCGCGGAGGGTGCTGAGTACGAGGACGCCGGGCGGTGGTTCCTCGGCGGCGAAGAGCACGTCGGCGAGTTCACGGACGGCGTCCGGGGGCCGCTGGAACAGCTCCTCCAGCTGGTCGACGACGATCAGCAGCCGGTCGGCGCCGGGGGCGGCGAGCAGCCGTTCCGTCACCGGGGTGAGGCCGTGGTCGCGGAGTTCGTCGCGGAGTTCGGGGATCCGGGCCAGCCTGCGGGTCTCGGACGCGTCGGGTTCCAGGTGCGGCAGCAGGGCGGCGGCGAGCGCCGCCAGCGGGCCGGTCCCGGCCGCGGGCCGCATGACGGCGACCCGGGCGCCGTCGGCCCGCAGCCGGGGCGCCACTCCGGCGAGCGCCAGCGACGACTTGCCGGAGCCGGAGGGGCCGACGACGGTGACCCGGCGCTGCTCGCCGAGCGCGCGGGCGATCTCGTCGCTCTCGGCCCCTCTGCCGTGGAAGACCGCGGCGTCGGCCTCCTGGTACGCCTTGAGGCCCCGGAACGGGGAGGGGGGCCGGACGAGCGGGGCGAGTTCCGGCCAGGCCGCCGCCAGTCCGCCGGTGGGGATGAGATAGCCGACCGGGGGCCGCCCGGACTCGGCGACCGTGACCATGCCGACCACGCCGGAGAGCCGGTCGTCCCAGACCGGGCCGCCGCTGAAGCCCCGCGACACCGGATAGCCGTCCCCGGCGAGATCGGCCTGCACCCAGCCGTCGGCCTGCCGTCCCCGCAGTACGCCCGCGTGCCAGACGCCGCCGGGGCGCCCCGACGGCAGGCCGAAGGCCCGTACCCGGTGTCCCCACCAGCCGTCCGCCGCCGCACCGGCCGGTTCGCCGCCGGCCGCCGTCGCGGGGTCGGCGTCGACCAGTCGTACCGGTGAGGCGCCGGGCGGCGGGGCCGCGAACCGCAGGACGGCGACATCGGCGCCCGGTGAGGCACCGCCCGCGCCGTCCGGGCCCGGTGGCGGCAGCCACAGCTCGACGGCGGCCTCGGTCCGCGGCGCGCCGGGCAGGAGCGGCAGGTCCGCCGGGATCCGCGCATTGGCCTCCGGCGGGGTTCCGGCCGGTGTCCCGAGGGCGGCGGAGACCACGTGCGCGCAGGTCAGGGCAATGGTGCCGGAGACCAGGAAGCCGACGCCGACGGGTTGCCCCCGGGCGTCGAGGATCCGCAGGATCGCCCGGTCCAGGGCTTGCGGGCCGTCGGCCCCGCTGTCGTGTTCCGGTTCCGGACGGAATGGCTGGACCGGGTACGTCATAGGTCTCCTTCGTCGGGGCCCTCGCCGGCGGCGCCAGGCGGTAGTCCGGCGCTACGGGCAGAGTCCCCGGGTCCTCGCCTCCGCCGGAAGGTCGTCGCGTTCGTCGGCCGTCAGGGCGCGGTGGCCGATGATCCGGCAGAGTTCCCGGCTCCACACCCGCGGATCGAGGGGCAGTACGGCGCCCGGCTCCTCGAAGGTCCCCACGATCACGGTGCGCCCGTCGCGGGACACGTCGGGGAAGGAGTACTCCCCCGTCCCGCCGTCCGGGCGGCCGAGCGGATACGAGTCGTCGTAGCCGCGCCCGCCGATCCGGAAGCCGCGTACGGTGTTGTCGCCGGCGATCAGGAACCGGCCGTCGGCGAGGAAGACGGCACGGTACGGGGTGATGGCGCTGTCCCCTACGGCGGGCAGCGGGCCGATCCTCAGACGCGGGGGGTCCCCGTACCGGAGGACTTCCAGGCCCGCGTCGCGGCGCAGGACGGCGAAGTACCGCCCGCCGGGGTCGAAGGAGGCGGAGAGGACGTCGCCCGGGGTGGGGATGTGTTCCGTGGTCCGGCCGTCGGTGATGTCGACGACGCGGATTCCGGGGCGCCCCCGCACGATGACGGAGATCCGGTTCCGGTCCGGATAGGGGGCGATGGTCAGGACCGCGTCCCGGTCGGTACGGGGACGGAGCGTGGCGGCGTCGAAGCGGGCGGTCGCACGGCCGGTGCGCGGATCCCACTGCTGGACGACGGTCCCGGAGACCGTCAGCAGTCGGCCGGTGTGGTCGAAGAAGTAGCGGAACTCCTCCTTCTGCTCGCGGTAGCTGAGCGCCCCGCTCACCTCCAGGTTCCGCGATCCGCGGGTGCCGGGCCGGGTCTTCGGCGGCGGGGCCGTGGTGACCGAGGCCAGGGCGCGCAGGGTCGAAGCGTCGCGGACGACCACCGTGTTCCGGGCCTCGCGGTCGGCGACGAGCGCGCCGGCCGGGTCGAAGACGGGCAGATCGGTCTCCTGGGGGAGCCAGTACGGCTTCGCCCGCTCGGCGCGGGCCAGTACCGGGCGGCTCCGCCCGGGTCCGGCCGGACGGAGTTCCGTCCGGGAGCCGTCCGCCAGGACGAGGAGCGACTTCTTCCCGTCGGGTGTCAGCCGGTGCTGGGCGGCCTGCGGCAGCCGGCTGCCCGGGGTCATCTCCATGAAGGCGATGGTCGAGTCGTTCCACCCCAGATAGGAGAGTCGGCCGCGCGACTCGGCGAGGACGGGGTGGGGGTCGAGCCGGGTGGCGAGGGTGCCGGATGTCGGGGCCCGGGAGACGGTCCCGCCCCGGTCCAGGTCGAGGACGCGCAGTTCGTCGCCCCAGCTGAGCGCGGCCCGCCGCCCGGTGGTGTCGACGGCGTCGACCGTGCACATGTCGGTGGCGTACGACTCGTCCCGCTCGCGGTAGGGGCGGCCGGCCGGCGTGCCGTCGGAGGTCCGGTGGCGGCTGATGACGGACTGCCCGTCCCGCTCCCGGCAGACGACCGCGGTCCCGCCGTCCCCGGACACGAAGATCTCCTGGGCGCCGGAGACGAGTTCGGTGGCGCGGCCGGTGCCCGGGTCGACGGAGAGCAGGGCCTGACTGCCCCCGGTCGCGTAGACCGTGGCCAGCAGTGTGCCGTCGCCGGGGCCGAACCGGAGGGCGCCGGTCATCTCGGCGGGCGCGGGCGCCGTACCGGCAAGGGTGCCGTGCGGGCCGTTCTCCAGGTCCCACCACACCAGCCGGCCCCGGACCCGGGCGGCGAGGGTGCGGCCGTCCGCGGAGATCGCGGGGCGCACCGCGGCGTCCGGGGCGCTGCCCCGGCCGGGCGCGTCCGGTAGCCGCCGGATCGGACCGAGCGGTTCTCCGGTTCCGGTCCGGACGTCGAACCAGGCGGCCCGGCCGTCCTCCTGGACGTAGGCGACGCGCCCGCCGTCCGGGGAGACCGCGACTCCCAGGGCCTGCCCGGTCGACGGCACCTGCGCGCTCCGGACCCGTCCGGTCGCGGCGCCGGTGTAGAGGACCGCCCGGCCCAGTCGCGAGGTGGCCAGGACGACTTCGCCGTCCCGGCTGGCGGCGACGTCCCGGACGGTGCCGAGGACTCCGGAGAGCACCCGGTCGTAGTCGTGGTAGCGGAGGTACTGCCGCAGCAGTTCGTGGCGGGCCTCCGGGGTCGGCGCGGTCCGGTGGGCGGCCAGGGCCTTCAGTACGCCGAGGGCCGGTTCGGCGCCGGACTCGTCCTCGGCGGCGATCGCGAGGGCCCGGGAGGCGGCTTCCGCCGCGCGGTCCCGGCTCTCCTCCCGGGTGGCGTGGAACATCGAGAGGGCCACCAGGATCAGCAGGACGACCAGGGCGCCCGCCGAGAGCAGGGCCCGCCTTCGGCGGAGCCGGGCGCGGCGGTGGTCGTGCCCGGCGGCCAGGTAGTGCCGTTCCGCTTCGGTCAGTTCACCGGGCCGCTCGTCGGCCCACTGTCCGGCCCGCGCGGTCTGGAGCGCCGTGGGCAGCATCTGCGGGGCGCGTCCGGCCTCTTCCCAGCGGTCCATGTCCCGTCGCAGCGATGCGCGCCACTCCAGGAAGGCCCGGTCGGCGGTGGTCCAGCCGGCCAGTCGGTCCCAGGCGCCGATCAACGCCTCGTGGGCGAGTTCGACGGTCTCGGTGCCCTCGGCGTCGAGGTCGGTGACGAGGAGCCGGGTCCCCGCGAGGAGCCGGGCGATCCGCCACTCCCCGGCGTCCAGTTCGGTGCGGGGTACGGTCCGCCGGGTCGGCGCGGACCGGCCGGGCGGGATCCGCACGAGCCGGGTGAGGAGGCGGCGGGCGGTCTCTTCGTCTTCGAGCGGTACGCAGCGGTCCCAGGCCGGTTCGGCGTGGTCGCCCACCGCGCCGGTGACGCCGCCGATCTCCTCGTACGCCCGGTGGGTCAGCAGTCCGTGTTCCTGCCGCTGCCACAGCAGATCGAGGGTGAGGGCGAGCAGTGGCAGCCGGCCCGGTCCCCGGCCGGTGTCGGCGAGGATACGGTCCGCGAGATGGGGCTGGTAGGAGATGCCGGGTACGGCGTCGACGGGCTTGTCGACGATCTCGCGGAGCCGGTCCGGGGCCGGTGGGGCGAGAGTGTGCAGCCGGCCCGCGGTCTCCGGGCCGAACCGGGGGTGGGCCAGTACCTGTTCCAGGAAGTCGGCGCGCAGGGTGGTCAGTACGCGGACGGTGTCGGGCAGCGCGTCGCCGGTGAGCAGGTCGGCGCATGCGCCGACGGCGTCCGGCGGCAGTCCGAGGACTTCTTCGAACTGGTCGACCACGAGGAGCAGCCGGTCGGCGTCCCGCAGCCGCAGGAGCCGGGCCACGGCGTCCGCCGGGCCGTCGCGGCGGAGTACCGCGGCGAGTTCGGCGACCCGTTCGGGGCGCTCGGCCTCCGGTAAGCCGGGTTCGAGCAGGGGCAGCAGGGCCGCGGCGAAGGCGGTCGGCGGGCTGCTGCCGGACGCCGGGCGGAAGACCGCCACCAGGGCGCCCCGGGCCCGCAGCCGGGGTGCCACCCCGGCCAGCGCCAGGGACGATTTGCCGGAGCCCGACGGTCCCACGACGACGACCCGCCGCCCGGCGGTGAGCGCCCGTGCCACCTCGTCGCTCTCGGCCTCCCGGCCGTGGAAGTGCGCGGCGTCGGCCTCCTCGAAGGCGGCGAGTCCCCGGAACGGCGACGGCGGCAGGGTGACGGCGCGCAGTTCGGGGCGGGCGGCGAGCAGCCCGCCGGTGGGGATCAGATAGCTGACCGCCGGTTCCCCGGCCTCGGCGACGGCCATCATGCCGACCACGCCGGAGAGCCGGTCGTCCCAGACGGGGCCGCCGCTGAAGCCGCGCGACACGGGGTAGCCCCGGCCGTCGAGATCGGCCTGTACCCAGCCGTCGGCCTGCCGTCCCCGGAGCACTCCGGCGTGCCAGACACCGCCGGGCCGGCCGGCCGGGATCCCGAAGGCCCGGACCCGGTGCCCCCAGACCTCGCCGGGGTCCACGAGCCGTACCGGGCGGGCGGCGGGCAGGGGGGCGTCGAGCCGCAGTACGGCGATATCGCCGGGCGCGGCGGCTGCGGCGGGGCTGCCGCCGGGTGCCCGGGGTGCCGTCCACTGCTCCACTCCGGCCGTCGTCGACGGCGCCTCGCCGTCACGCCGCGCGGCGGGTACGAGGGGGAGGTCGACCCGGATCCGGGCGGTGGGCGGCGGGGCCGCGTCCCCGGCCGTGCCGAGCGCCGCGTCGACCACATGCGCGCAGGTCAGGGCGATGGTGTCGGAGACCAGGAAGGCCACGCCGACGGTCTGTCCCCGGCTGTCGCGGACCCGGAGGACGGCCGCGTCCGGGGCGGGCGGGCCCGGCTCGGGCGCGGCCGTGCTCCGGGGGCCCGACGGTGGCTGCGGCCCCGTCATCCCGCGGTGTCCGCCCCCGGTGCGCCGGGCTGCGGATTGCGCCAGGTCAGGGTGACCTTGAAGTTGGCCTGGCCGGTCGTCCGGGAGATCACCACATCCGCCTCGGCCGACAGGGAGAGCCCGAACTCGATCCCGATCTCGTCGGGTCGCCGGGCCATGTCGCGGAATCCGTCGACGAAGTTCTCCGCGACCGGCCGGATCCCGGCCAGCATTTCATCGAGCGACCTGGTCGCCCTGGCCACGACCTGTCCGGGACGGGCGACCTGGACCAGCCCTTCCCCGGCCTCCTCGATCTGGACCCGGACGACACCGGCCGGGTCCGGCGGAGCGGAGCCCGTACCGTCGTCGCCCGGCCCGGATACGGGCAACTCGACCAGATACACCATGCTTCCCCCTGCGTGAATCCGCGATGCCGGAGGTCCGCACCCTACCGATCCGCCGGTTCGCCGGTGCCGGAACCTTCGAACTTCCATCTGCGTACCGGAATCCGACGATCGGTGAACGGACGGGGTGCCTGGGGTGCGGACCCGGTGAGGGCGATGCGGGGCAGGGCCGCGTCCGGCTGTCAACACCCCTTGGCCGGGCGGCCCTTGGAACCGTACGATGCGTCTGCCCGAGCGCCTTCGGGCCATAACTGAATGGCTGTGCGAACGGGGGAAGCCGGTGGAATTCCGGCACTGACCTGCAACCGTGCGCGGCGCCCGGTGGCGCCGCCAGAGTCGGAGCGCCCGCCGCACGGCAGGTCCGCTTCCACTGCCACGGTCTGCGGTGCGACAGCCCTCCCGGCCCCGGATCCTCCTGCCCACGGCGGGACGGAGCGGTACGCCCGAACGGGTTCGTACCGTCGGCCCGGTCCGGCCAGAAAGGCCCGCCATGTCCCTCGGTACGACGCGCCGCGCCACGATCGCCACCGCCGCCCTGAGCCTCGCGTTCACCGCCCTCGCCACCGCCCCGGCGACGGCCCACGGCACCCCGCACACCAACGCCCCGATCAGGGTCGGACTCACCGTCCAGGGCCCGGACGGACCCCTGTTCCAGGGCAAGGTCAGAACCAGGGGCCATGACGTCACCACCGCCAGTGGGGGTACCCACCAGTGCGACGGCACCAATGGCGGCGCCCACGCCTCCAAGGTGCCCACCCCCACCGCCGCTCTGGACGACGCGGCCCGTAAGCACGGCTTCACCTGGGACGGCACCTGGTACGCCTCGTTCGACGACTTCTTCGTCGACACCATCAAGAACGTCAGCGGCGGCACGTCCGCGTACTGGAGCATCGCCGTCAACGGGACTCCCACCCCCGTCGGTGGCTGCCAGTTCAAGCTGAACCCGGGCGACCAGGTCTCCTTCACCTGGACGTCCTTCTGACCGGTCCGGCGTTCGCGCCCCCGGGGACCGGCCGTATCCGGTCCCCGGACGGGCCGCCGCGCCGTCCGGCCCCGGGTCAGGGGGGCCGGACGGCACGGCGGCCCGGTGGCGGTCCTCCGCGAAAGGACGCTCCCGACTGATACTGGTTCGGATGTCCGCCCCCGGGAGCCCGGGGAGCGACCGACCGAGCCGCCCGGCCCGATCACGGGGCGCCGCCCGCCAGCCCGCCGAGGAGAGACCGTTGCGCATGTTGATCAACGTCCCCGAGACCGTCGTCGCCGATGCCCTGCGGGGGATGGCCGCCGCCCATCCCGAGCTGACCGTGGACGTGGAGAACCGGGTGATCGTCCGGCGGGACTCGCCGGTGGCCGGGAAGGTGGCGCTGGTGTCCGGCGGCGGGTCCGGGCACGAGCCGCTGCACGGGGGGTTCGTGGGGCCCGGGATGCTCTCCGCCGCCTGCCCCGGGGAGGTCTTCACCAGCCCCGTACCCGATCAGATGGTCCGGGCGGCGGCGGCCGTGGACAGCGGGGAAGGGGTGCTGTTCGTCGTCAAGAACTACACGGGCGACGTCCTCAACTTCGAGATGGCCGCCGAACTGGCCGAGGACGAGGGCGTACGGCTGGCGAAGGTGCTGGTCGACGACGATGTGGCGGTGACGGACAGTCTCTACACGGCGGGGCGGCGGGGTACCGGCGCGACCCTCTTCGTGGAGAAGATCGCGGGCGCCGCCGCCGAGGAGGGCGCGCCGCTGGAGCGGGTGGCGGCGATCGCGCGGCGGGTGAACGAGGTGTCGCGGAGTTTCGGGGTGGCGCTCGGCGCCGTGACGACCCCGGCGAAGGGCAGCCCGACGTTCGAGCTGCCCTCGGGGGAGCTGGAGCTGGGGATCGGTATCCACGGCGAGCCGGGGCGGGAGCGGCGGGCCATGATGACCTCCCGGGAGATCGCCGACTTCACGGTGGACGCCCTGGTCACCGACCGGCGGCCGAGCGGTCCCGTACTGCTGCTGGTGAACGGGATGGGCGCCACTCCGCTGCTGGAGCTGTACGGCTTCAACGCGGAGGTGCACCGGGCGCTCGGGGAGCGGGGTGTGCCCGTGGCCCGTACCCTCGTCGGAAACTATGTGACGTCCCTCGACATGGCGGGCTGCTCGGTGACGCTGTGCCAGGCGGACGAGGAACTGGTACGGCTCTGGGACGCGCCGGTACGGACCCCGGCGCTCCGCTGGGGCGGCTGAGGAGCACCCCCGGCCGGCCGGGGCCGGTTCCGCGCACCGTACGAACGACCGACGACCATCGCGTACATCAGGAACGGACACCGCACCCGGGAGGGCCCGTGCTCGACGCCGAATTCTTCCGCCGCTGGCTCGCGGCGGCCGCTGCCCTGGTCGACGAGGAGGCCGCCCGGCTCACGGAGCTGGACTCGGCGATCGGGGACGCCGATCACGGGGCCAACCTCCAGCGGGGGTTCGCGGCGGTGACGGCGGCCCTCGCCGCCGGGACCGAGGCGACCCCCGGCGCCGTGCTGACCGCGGCGGGCAAGGAGCTGATCTCCAAGGTCGGGGGCGCGTCCGGGCCGCTCTACGGCACCCTGCTGCGGCGTACGGGCAAGGCGCTGGGCGACGCGCCCGAGGTCACGCCCGGCGACTTCGCGGCGGCGCTGCGGGAGGGCGTCGCGGCGGTGGCGGCACTCGGCGGGGCGCGGGCCGGGGACAAGACCATGCTGGACGCGCTGGAACCGGCCGTCGCCGCCCTCGGGGATTCCACCGACACCTTCGCGGCCGCCCGGGACGCCGCCGGACAGGGCGCGCTGGAGACCGTTCCGATGCGCGCCCGCAAGGGCCGGGCCAGCTATCTCGGGGAGCGCAGTATCGGGCACGAGGACCCGGGTGCCGCGTCGTCCGCCCTGCTGATGGCGGCGCTCGCCGGGGCGGTGCGGCCGTGAGCGGGGCGGCGGAGCCGGGTCCCGTCGGGGTCGTTCTGGTCTCGCACAGCGGTCCGGTGGCCCGGGCGTCGGCCGAGCTCGCGGTGGCGCTGGCGGGCGCGGGCCCGGACGCGCCGGTCGCGGCGGCGGGCGGTACGCCGGACGGGGGCCTGGGGACCAGTTCCGAGCTGATCGCGGCGGCGGCGGCCTCGGTGGACCGGGGCGCGGGCGTCGCCGTACTGGTCGATCTCGGCAGCGCCGTCCTCACGGTGAAGGCGCTGCTGGCCGAGGGCGGCGAACTGCCGCCGGACACCCGACTGGTCGACGCGCCGTTCCTGGAGGGTGCGATCGCCGCCGTGGTGACGGCCGCGGCCGGGGGCGATCTGGTGTCGGTGGAGGCGGCTGCCGTGGAGGCGTACGGCTACCGCAAGACGTAGCCGGTACGGGCGCGCCCCTCGGCCGGAGCACGGGCCGCCCGCGTCGGAGTGACGGGTCCGACCGTTCGGCGGCGCAGCGGTGGCGGGGTGGCGGGCCCGCTCCTAACGTCGGTCGGGATGGGGTGTCCGCCCCCTCGTTCCCGTCGGAAGACTTGACCATGCGTGCCGTACGACTCGCGTCGCTCACCGCCCTCGCCACCGCCGCCGGACTCGCGGTCGCGGCCCCGGCCACCGCCGCCGTCACGCCTCCGGCGCCGGTGCCCGCGCCCGTACCGGGGTCGGGAACGGGAACGGGCGGTGAGGGGGGCGCGCTCGCCCCGGCGGAACAGCTGACCTCGTTCACGTTCACGGTCACCCCGGCGAGCGTGGCGCCCGGCGGCAGGGTGACCCTGCGGGCGGCGGAGTGTCAGGCGCCGTCCGTGACGGCCTCGTCGGACGCCTTCGCGCCGGTGACCCTGACGGAGGAGCTGCCCGCCACGGCCACGGTGGCCCCGGACGCCCGGCCCGGGTCCGCGTACGACGTGACGTTCGACTGTCAGGGCGAGCGGGGCACCGCGCGGCTGCTGGTCGACGCGAAGGCCGCGGCACGGGCCGGCGACACGACGGACACGACGGACCCGGCGGTCGACGAACCGGCCGACGGGGACTCCGCGCTCCAGGACCCGGCCGACACCGGTCCCGTGGGCGATTCCGCGGGCGACCCCGGTGTCACGGACCCCGCTGTCCCCGATGCCGCGGGCCAGGACGGCACGACGGACACCGGAGCCCACGACGGCGCGTCGGACCACCGTACGGATCCCTCCGTGAAGCCCGGCGGCGGGGTGCACGCGGGTGCGGGCGGCAGTCTGCCGGAGCCCGGGACCGAGCGGATCGCCGCCGGTTCGGCCCTGGTGACGGCCGCGGTCGCGGGCGGGGCCGTGCTCTTCGCGGTCCGCCGCCGCCGGGCCGCGACCCGGGGCTGAGGCCTCGTACGCCCGTCATGCCCTCAGCCGTCCCGCCACCCGCTCCCCCGCCCGCGCATCGTCCGTCCCGGTACGGCGCGTGGTACGTACTGCTGTGCGTGCTGTTACTCGGGGTGTTCCTGGTGCGTACGGGAACGGAGGCGGCGGCCCCGGGATCCGGGACGGCCGCCGACGGTCCGCCCCGCCCGGCGCCCTCGGCGGCTCCCCCGGAAGCCGGAGCCGCCGATCCCCCGGTGCCCGTGGCGGAGCCGCTGCCGTACGCGCCGCCGCTGCGGGTCGTCGTCCCGGCGCGGCGGATCGACGCCCCGCTGCGGAAGGTCGGGCTCGGCGCCGACGGCTCCATCGAGGCCCCGCCCCCGGACGACGCCGAACTCGCGGGCTGGTACACCGGGTCGGTGGCGCCCGGTGAGCGCGGCACCTCCGTCCTGGTCGGCCATGTCGATACGGAACGGGGCCCGGCCGCCTTCTACTCCCTCGGCGCCCTCGGTCCCGGCGACCGGGTCGAGGTGGTCCGCGCGGACGGCCGTACCGCCGTCTTCGCCGTGTACGGGACCGAGTCGCTGCCCCGGGACGGATTTCCCGCCGAACGGGTGTACGCGGACGCGCCGGGGCCCGAGCTGCGGCTGATCACCTGCGGAGGCCGCTGGTCGGAGAAGTCGGGGTACGAGGAGAACGTGGTGGTCTTCGCCCGGCTGGCCGCCCCGGCGGGCGGGACGGGCGCGGTGGGCGGCCTCGCGGCCCGGGGTCCGACCGGCGGGGCGGCGGGGCGCTGAGCGCCTGGACGGGTCGCCGGATGGCCGGGTCGCCGGGGTGCGTACCCGGGCGGTACGGCCCCGGCGGCGGCGTCAGATCAGCCGGACCGCCTCGGCGATCGACAGCTCCTCGCCCCGCCGGTACGCGCGCCGCCGGCCCTCGTCGCCCAGCGCCGCCACGACCGCCTCCTGCGCCGTCCGGCGGGTCCGCCGCTCGTCGTGGAAGGGCTGGAAGCCGATGGTGCCGCCGCGCGGGTTGCGGCCCGTGCCGTCGTAGACGGCGAGCAGCCGGGCCCCGTCGGCCGCGTCCCCCAGATGCGCCATCGCCCAGGCCGCGCAGAGGAAGAGGTCCGCCGTCTGCCGGGTGGTGAAGTGGCCCAGGCCCTCGAAGTGCCGGATCGCCTGCCGGATCCGCGCGCGGGCCGTGGCGTACTCCCCGTCCAGGCAGTCGAGCCAGGCCCGCATCCCGCCCAGCAGCCCCCGGAAGAGCTGGGAGGCGTCGGTGCTGAGCCGTCGCTCCATCGAGTCGAGTTCGGCCCGGGCGAGCCCGGTACGGCCGGTGGCGCCGTAGTGCCGGGCGAGCAGCATATGGGGGATGCCGAGGAAGTCGGCGTCCTCGGTCTCCCGCCGGGACTCCCGCGCGGCATGCAGCAACTCGGCCTCGGCGGCCTCCCGTTCCGGGCCTTCGGCGACCGTACGCAGCCGCAGGAAGACCAGCCGCGCCCGGTAGACGGAGGTCTGGGCGGGTGAGCCGGTACGGGCGAAGACCCGCAGGGCGGCGGCGTAGTCGGCGGCGGCCTCGTCGTCCCGGCCGCGCCACTCGTGGTGCTCGCCCCGGGCCGCGTAGGACTCGGCGATCCCCCAGTCGTCGCCGGTCGACTCGAAGAGGGCGAGGGCCAGCTCGGCGTCCCGGTCGAGGTCGGCCGGGGGCGGCGGGGCCGCGCCGTCCTCCGGTGGTCCGGCGTTGTGGCCCCGCAGCCGGGCCCGCATCAGCAGGACGAAGGCGAGATCCCAGTCGTCGGCCGTACCCCGGGCGTGGTGCCGCTCGCAGTCGGCGACGATGGCGTCGGCGGTCTGGTCGAGGCCGGGGTAGCCGCCGGTGATCAGCCGGCAGAAGTACCACATGGCGGCGGGCTGGCGACAGAGCTGCGGCAACCCCGGGGCGTAGGCGGCGACGATCCGCCGGAGCCGGTCGACGGCCTCCGGGTTGTTCATCGCCATGCCGTCGGCTCCCCCGGCCGCGAGGGCCGTCAGCCGGACCCCGCGGCGCGCCTCCCAGAGTTCGGGCTCCGGCCACGGCGGCGGGGTGGCGGTGGAGCGGGTGACGACGGGATCGGCGCGGCGGACGGGGCGTTCGAAGGGGTCGGGGCCGAGCGCGGCGACGGCCGGGGCCCAGAGCCGGGCGTCGGTGGCATGCGACCGCAGCTGCCAGTACCAGCCCAGGGCGAGGACCAGGCAGATGCCCTCCTGTTCCTCGCCCCGGTCGACCGCGGTCCGCAGCGCCCTGCGGAAGTTGCCCAGTTCGGTGTCGAACTGGGCCAGCCGGACGGCGCTCCCGGTCCGGCGCAGATCGGGCTCGCCGACCCGGGCGAGTTCGCGGTAGGCCAGCAGATGGCGGAGTTCGGTGGCGGCGCGCTCCCCGGCGGCGTCGAGGCGTTCGGCGGCGTAGTCGGCGACGGTCTCCAGGAGGCGGTAGCGCATGGTGGCCCCGTCCCTCTCGCCGGGCGCGGCGACCACCAGGGATTTGTCGACCAGGGCGGCGAGGGCCGCGAAGACGTCGGGCCCGCCGGTACCGTCCGTGCCGTCCGGTCCGTCGGAGTGATCACCGAGGACGCCGTCGGGGCCGGTGTCCCGGCCGCCGCAGACCGCCTCGGCCTCGGCCAGGTCGCAGCCGCCGGCGAAGACGGAGAGCCGGCGAAGGACCGTGCGTTCGTCCTGGTCGAGGAGGTCCCACGACCAGTCCACCACCGCCCGCAACGT